>QNDV01000346.1 GCA_003646045.1 bacterium | reverse complement strand
CTCGTCGTAGCCGTCACCGTCGAGGTCGCCCACCCCGGCTACGTACTTGCCGAACGTTTGGGACTCGTCGCCGGGCATCAGCGTGATATCCGGCAGAAGGTCGAAATCAGGTCCGCCAAGATAAATCGTGACTTCGCCGCTACCAAAGACCGTCCGGTTACAGCCCACGACAAGATCACTTGCGCCGTCGCCGTTGAAGTCGCAGGTGGCCAACGAGTAACCCGTGCCCATGTTCTGAGTGAATGACGCGGGTGTCAGGATCGATTCGACAATCCCCTCTTCGCTGTCGTAGTGGTATATATAGACACGACCGGATTTGTTGGGCAGACCGAACCCGGAAGCACCAACGGCGAAACTTGGCACGGGTGTGCCATTCGACCAGCGAAAAGTCGGTAAGTGAGTTACTGCTTCACCCAGGAAACGATGGTAATTCGTGGGGCCTGACGAAAGCGACGTTACATAGCTTGGCACGCCATCACTGAACGGACTGCCCAGGACGAATGCCTCGCCGTCGTTGGAGTGTTCGGTGTCGTCGTCCGGATCAGAGAGGTTCGAGCCGACGACTAGGACCGGAACGTGTGCGCCGAACGAGTCGCCATAGGCGACGGATATTCCGAACGCGGGATCGCTACCGTAAAGGCCCGGATCGCCGTAGTACGTGAGAAACGGTCGTTCGGCTAGGGCCGGGTCGACCAGGGCAATCAACAAGGTCAAGAGAACGAACAACGCTAGCTTCGGTCTGCGGTCTGCGGTCTGCGATCTGCGATCTGCGATCTGCGATCTGCGATCTGCGAAAGCATGCTTACCTCCATCATAGAATCAAGTCATAAGTACTCGCCGCGGTCGCTATTTGGAATCGCCCGCACAATACAATTGACAACATCAAATCAGCCAGGCAACGTCATGGCAATTACAGATTTACGCATTATGAAACTGAAGTCCGAACTGGATCATCTTGCATCTCCTTTACCCAAACACGATCTAATTATGGTAAGAGGAGCCACGACGCTAAGAATTCAGCCAAATACACGAAAGGACGAGCTGCCTTCGCTCATGTCAAATAACACGGCCTATCTTCAACATAACAAGTTATCCGAAAAGCCGGTATGTCACCCGAGCAGCAACACTGCTTCCGGCCTCACAACCAAAAAAAAGCGCCGCGATCCAAAAACCGTATCGCCCGCAAACCTTCTATTCAGCACGCCCCTCCGGAGCGCACAGGATACTAGCCTCAGGTAAACCCACCCGTCCCACACCCGCTGCCGGCGCCCCCGGCACCACCGGTGGCAAAGGATGAAAACCCCTTCTCCACGCGTGCCGACTTGCAAGCCGGACACTTCAGGTTCTTGGCATCGGACTCGCTCGCACTGAGCAGTTCCTCGAAAACGTGACCGCACTTGCGGCAGGTAAATTCGTACAGGGGCATGATCTTCCTCCGCAGACCGTTGTCCGCTGTCAGCTGGCGGGACCGTCGGGAGCCTTCGGGGCCACCGCGGTTTCGTCCTTGGTCTCTGAACTGTCGTCTCGATCACCGATCGAGCAGGAAGCAGGGCCTCAGCCGGGCTGGAAGCCAAAGCGAGGCAGCACGAAGTTCACCACCACGAAGTAGATGACGATGAAGATGACGAGTTCCAGCATGTGCGCTCGTTCTCCAGGGGTCAGAGTGAACAACGGTATGTGCGGATATCCGGCCGGGCTGGATATCTTCGCAACTTATTGACGATCTTGTTGACGACAAGATACGCTGTGATGGCGCCCTGTCAAGACCATCAACCCTGCCAGGACTCTCAGAACGTCCCCCGCACCCAACCCCCATCCGCCGTAACGCACTGTCCCGTGATGTACCCCGCCTGCTGCGACATCAGGAACACGATCAAGGCTGCCAGTTCCTCCGGCTTGCCCAGCCGTCCTGCCGGGATGGCGTCGGTCCAGCCGTCGAGCACATCCTGCCGGGTGCAACCCGTCTGCTCCACTTTCGCGGTAATGAGCCGCTCCACCGCGCTGGTAGTATGGAATCCCGGCGCCACGGCGTTCACCGTCACCCCCCGGGAGGCGGACTCGTCGGACAGTGTCTTGACCAGGGCCTGCACCGCCGGTCGCAGCACGCTGGACAGCAGAAGGTTCTCCACCGGCTGACGTGCGCTCACCGAGGTAATGGACACGATGCGCCCGAAGCCCCGCTCCATCATGCCCGGCAGCACCAGGCGACACAGGCGCACGGCGCTTTCCACCGTCAGACGGTAGGCAGCTTCCCACTGGGTGAGATCCAGGTCCGCGAAGCTGCCCGCGGGCGGTCCACCCGCGTTGACCACCAGCAGGTCGACGGGGCCGAAGGTCTGGGTGATCTCGGCCACGAACCGGGTCACGGCGTCATCGTCGGTGACATCCACCGCCCGTGCCAGGACCCGACCGCCCGCACCGCCATGGATCTCTTCGCCCACCTGCCGCACGGCCGCGGCAGCTTCTTCCAGTTCCTCGGCGCCCCGGGCGCACATGGCCACGCGCACGCCCTCGGCTGCCAGCTGTTCGGCGGTGGCGCGACCGAAGCCGCGCGAAGACGCCGTCACCAGGGCCGTAGTGCCCTTCAATCCCAGATCCACGTCGTTCCCCTCTCACCAACACCAGAGTCACGTTACGCCGCTCTCCGCCTTCGAGAGGGCCGGCGAGGGAGTCTAACACACAGGCACGCCTGTTGCATGGCTGGCAGCAGGGGGGCACAGGAAGCCCCCACGGGGAACGACGGGGAAGCAACGGGAACCGCCGCGGCCCCTTCACCGTGCAGAGGAAGATCCGGCATGGCCAAGGCATCGCAAAGCGCAATCGACCGATACAAGGCCCGGCGGCAGGGCGAGGCGCCACCACTGGTGTCCGCGGTGCCCACCGCTCGTCGGCCACAACGGGTGCGCCTGGTGCTGATCGTGGCACTGGCCGCGGCGCTGGGCAGCGTGCTGGCCCTGCGTCTGATGCGGGGCCCCGAGCCCCTGCGACTCGACTACGTCATCGACCTTTCCGAGGCCCCCCGCGGCAGCCTGACCCTGACCATCGATATCACCGGCCACATGCCTCGCCACCTGGACCTGGACCTGCCCGCGGGCATGCCCCGAACCCCCGGCAAACGTCCCCACACACCCACGGCCCACGAGCGGAATGACGACGGCGAGCCGGGCCGGCCCCTGCCGGTGGAGCGCCGCGAAGACGGTTGGCGTATTCAGACCCGCGGCGCACGCACAGCCACTTTCATGTACCGGGTGGATCTGAGCCGGGCACGAGGCGACGAAGAGGATATCCGGCGCCATATCTCCACTCTGGTCAACGGCGGTTTGCGGGCGGCGGGGTTCGAGATATTTCTCATTCCCAGCAATGCGCCCGTGGCCGACATCACCGTCAGCCTGCTCAATCCACGCAACCTGCCGGTGCTCGCCCCCTGGCCCATGCTCATCCAGGCGCAACGGTTGGACGCGGTCCTGGCCGATTCCACCAGCCTGGCCCACCTGGGCGCCGGCCAATCCTACCTGTCCGCCGGCGACCGCAGCGTCAAGCCCATCCCGGCCCAACCCGACCCGGTGATCGGGCAGAACATGCAGCTCTACCACCCCCGGGATCTTGACGACCTGAACAACTCCCTGCTGGTCTGCGGCGACCTGCGCATCGCCGCGACCCAGGCCCGGGATTGCGTCATCCAGTACGCCACCGACCGCAGGTGGAACTTCGCCGACGACGCGGCCCTGGACCTGGTGCGCCGCATCGCCCGGACCGAGATGGGCTTCTTCGGCTCCGCCCCGACCTCCCAGATAACCGTGATTCTGGCGGCCAACCGGATTGCCGGCAGGGACAAGTTCGACATATACGGCGTCCACACCGGAAGCTCCGTCCTGGTGATGATGGAT
>QNDV01000345.1 GCA_003646045.1 bacterium | reverse complement strand
TCGGGCCCATGACAAGCTCCACGTCACCGTCGGCAGCGATCTGGTCACCATCCATCGTACCCTGGTGCTGGGTGGCGAGCAGCTGGATCGCGCCGGCAAACCCCTGCCGTTCCGCCGGGGTCTGCAGGGCCTGGTGGCGCCGGCGCCGGTGCCCGGCACGGTGACCTTCGTGGTCGAACCCCTGTCCATCGGCGAGCCCGCGGCTCGCGACGGCGGGTCTCGCCGCACCATTCGCATCCACGGCCGGTTCCTTTACATCCGAAACGGCGACACCGTGCTGGGCGCCGAGGGCTTCACCGTCGAGGTCTACGACGGCGACCCCGGCATCGACGACTACCTCGGCAACGGCGGCACCGACGAGGACGGTAACTTCGACTTCACCGTGGATTGGACCGCCCAGTGGAACGACGCCGACCCCGACCTCAAGGTGAAGTTCGTGGCCGAGAACTCCGAGGTCCGGGTGCAACCGGGCGGCGGCGCCATCACCTACTACTTCGAGGTCGGCGGCTGGGCCAACTTCGAGGGAACCGACCTCGACGTGGGCGTGGTCCTGCCCGCTGACGAGAGCGACCAGGGCATTCCCCACCTCTTGACCAACTCCGTCCGGAACTGGCGCTACACCGTCCAGCGCGGTCACGACACCCGCTTTCTGGAAGTGCACTGGCCCAGCAGTGAGGACGACGGCCCCTACTACAATTGCGTCAGCGAGACCATACACATGCCGCGATCCGCAACCTGGGGGAGCGGCACCCTGGCTCACGAGTACGGTCACCACATCATGGAATGCCTGTCCAACGTACCGCCGGTGGGCTACTGCAACGGTTTCTGCGACGATTCTCTGGTGGACTGCGGTCACTGCCTGTTCTGCCGGGAAGACAGCGAGGTCGCCTGGGTCGAGGGTTGGGCCGACTACATCGGCCACGTCATCCCGCGCACCTACGAGGCGCGCTACGGCCTGGCGGCAATCGGCATGGATGACATCGAAGATCTGGATACCTGTCAGGAAGATTCTCAATGGCACGATCCGGACCTCACCGAGGGCTTCACCGCCGCCGCCATCATCGACCTTCACGACGCGGAACAAGACAACGACCCTCACACCCCCGACCACGACGACCGGGCCAGCCTGGGCGGCCAGCTCATGCTCGACATCCTCGATGACGAGGAGCCGCTGCGCACCATGCCCTTCCTGCGCGAGGTCCTGAACCATGTGCCGGACCAGCGTGAGGCGGTCTGGTGGACCGCCATGAACAACACCTTCGACCTCGACGAGGAATTGCCCGACCTGGTGTACCCCATCATCTGCAGCACCCACCAGGCCGGCACGCCGTCGGCCAACCCCGATATTACCTTCCACTGGCAACGCCCCGACGATGATGCCTCGGGCGTGTGGGGCTATGCGGCGCAACTTCGCGAAGACAGCCCCGGCTTTCCAATATCCTCCCCGGTAACGGAGACCACTGTCACCTTCACCGGTGTAGCTCCTGGAACTTACTACTTCTGCATCCGCAGCAGCGACAACGCCGGCAACTGGAACAGTGAGTACACCTCGAGCGGTCCCTACATCATCACCGAACCCGAGCCTCGGAATCTTACTTTTGAACTCCCTTCCGGGTGGTGGTACTACGTGGTGCCCCGCAACACCCAGGACGCCTCGATCTCCTCGTGCCCCGTGCCTGCTCCGCTTACCAGCCAGGAGCCCACCTACTGGAACCTGGCCGGACGCAACGAGGGCGACCTCTGGACGGGCACCGACATGATCACCGCCCTGGAGATCGACGGCGAGGAACAGGACCGCTACAACTGGGGCAACCTGCCGGGCGGGAGCCCCTTCATCCTGACCAACGACGGGCCCGAGAGCGTGTACGGCGGCCTGCACACCGTGGTCGGTCGGCTCGACCCGGAGAACACCATCAGCGAGACCGACGAGGCTGACAACCGCCGCGGCAAGCAGTTTGCCTGGCGCCCGCCCGTCATCACCCCCGATTTCCTGAACCTCATGGCTTCCCATATTCCCTGGGCTATGGCCGGCTGGGACTGGATCACGGACTGGGTAAAGTTCTACAACTCTTACGGCGTCGGTTTCCAGAGCAGCGGTTGGTGGAACGCCATGATCGTGTGGTCGGAGAACCCGGTCGTCGACCACGACCTGTGTCTGTACGAGGTGGACACCAACCCCCTGGCTGGCTACCGATGGGGCCGCGCGTTCAGCGGTCAGCCCGGCGGCTGGGCCGACGTGGTGGTGGTCAACCGCAACGAGGTCGGCGCCGTAGCCTGGGACGCGGCCATCCTCAACACCTCGGGGCAAACCGGCTCGGCCCGCTTCGCCCACGTGACCAGCGTGGAGGTGGCCTACGGCGACTCCCTGTCCGAGGTCATGAGCACCAACCAGTACGTCATGCTGCGGGAGTTCCAGGTCGAGTCCCTGGAAACCGGCGGCATCAGCCTGGACCTGTGGACCGACCCGCCCCAGGCCGACGTGCTCTTCACCTGGTTCGACGCCGCCGTGGAAACGGCCGACCTGCTGGAGGGCCAGACCAGCGCCCTGACCGGAGACGACGGTCGCGCCCACCTCGAAGTGACGGCTGCCGATCCCGGCTACACCTGCCTGCTGATCTGCCGCCAGCCCAAGGACGGCGACGATCCCCTCACCGTGACCTACCGCATTCGGCCCACCCTGCCCGACCTGGTTCCGGGCTCGCCCACGGCCTGGCATGCTCCAGTGGTGCCGCGGCCCGACGAGGCCGGCGCCCCCGATGGCGTGTCCCTCCCCTCGCAGTTGGTCGGCGACGCCGAGTCCACCTGGTACAACTTTGCCGTCGGCAACGCCAGCACCGGCACGGCTTGGGGCGCCATGCGCTTCCACGTGCTGATCGATGGCGGCGGCGGCTTGAACTACTTCCATGTGTTCGACATCCCCGGCCTGGCAACGCGCACCTTCAACGATCAGGGTCCGCACACCATGCGCGGCGGACGCCACACCGTGGTGCTGGACCTCGACCGGCAGAACTCCATGGTGGAGCTGGACGAGGACAACAATACCTACGGCGAGCAATACGTCTGGACCCCGACCATTCTGGACAGCGGCGACCGCCTGGAACGCGCCGGGCCCCCTGACCGTGCGGCCGGTCTGGAGTACCTGTCGTCAGGCGATCCGTTCTTCTACAACTGCGACGCCGTACGCGCAGCCTCCACCGGCGCCTACTGGCGCGCCGTGGCCATCATGCCCGGTCCCGACAGCAACTACGACCTGCGCCTGCACGAGGTCGTGCCCGGGGTGCAGGACGGGTTCAGTAACTGGCTGGCCACCAGCGGCTTCGGCTTCGGCGGCAGCGACTACGTGCTGGTGAACTTCAACGTCACCACGCGCCGGGAATTCGACGTGGGAGTGATGAACTACGGCGGCACCGACCACTACACCGTGGAGGTGATGAACGAGTACTACCTGGGCGAAGGCGCCCTGGAGTACGGTCCGGTCACCCTGCCTGCCGGTGAGATCATGGATCTGTACGAGATCTCCCTGGACGCGGACACCTGGACGGTCCGCGTGGAGAACGTGGCCGGCTCGGTGGACTGGGGCCTCACCGTTCACCCCGCCGACCAGGCGTACCTGGGCAAGTCCGACGCCCTGTACGGCGGCCTGGCTGTCTTTGCCGACGCCGGTGAGGACGAGCAGGTGACCGTGGACGTGGCCGAGGAAGGCTACCACGCCATCACGGTGTGGAAGGCCCTGTCACAGGACTTCGGCGAAGAGGGCGAGTACCTCCTGCATGTGATTCGAGGGGCGCCGATCGGCGTGGATGACCTGCCGTCGGTGACGGGTCTGTCCGGCGTGTACCCGAATCCGTTCAACCCGCAGACCACCATCGCGTTCGATCTGGCTCGTCCCG
>QNDV01000344.1 GCA_003646045.1 bacterium | reverse complement strand
GTCCTCCACCCTGCCCATGGTCTCCTCGAGGAAGAGATCGAAGACCCTCTGGTGTTCGATACCGCGTTCCTTGTAAATGGCGAAGATGCGTTCGGTGACTTCTGCCGGCGGCAGATGTAGCCCGGCGTCCACCATGGCCAGGGCCGCCGCCCGGATGGACTGTTCCTTGGCGCGCATGAAGTCGGTAAGGGTATTGTCCAGGTCGAAGATCACAGCGTCGATATTCTGTCGGCCCACGCCGCCACCTTTCGTCGGGGTTCCGCCGCCAAGGTCGGGGTTCCGCCGCCAAGTCTAATGCAGAGCTGACGGCTTGCCCAGTCGCCTGTTGCCAGACGGGCTGCAGCCACCCATCATGGGCCCATGTTGCAACCTCCCCCCGAGAACCGGCCCCCGGCGTACGACGGCATCTGGCAGCGTTGGAGCCACCTGCGCATCCTGGCCCTGGCCGTCCTGTTGCTGGTGGGCAATTTCCTGGTCCAGCTCGTGGTTTACAGCCTGACCGGTGGCTTGTCCTGGCCGGTCCTCGCCGGTGGCGCCCTGGGTGTGGGGCTGCCACTGCTGCTGCTGTCCAGGGCGGGCGAGTTGGATTGGCGGCGTGACCTGGCCTGGCACCCACCGACGCCCCGCCAGGCAGCGCTGGTTGTGGTCCTGGCGGGTGCCTCCATCCCTCCCACCTCCCTGCTGGCGGAGTTTTCCCTGCGCCTCCACGCGGCCGACCCCCAATGGGTCCGACTACTGAACGAACAGATCCCCAGCGGCGGCGGCGAGTTGATCCTGGCGGTGATAGCCCTGGTGATGGTGGCGCCCCTGGCCGAGGAAATCGTCTTCCGCGTCCTGATCCAGCGACTGGCTGGCAACATGTGGGGTGCGGTACCGGCGGTGGTTGTATCGGCGCTGGTGTTCGGCATTGCCCACGCCGAACCCTGGTACCTGCTGGGCCTGGTGGGCATCGGTCTGATGCTGGCCGTGGTATGGCAGACGACCCGGTCCCTGCCCGCGGTGTGGTTGGCTCACGCCCTGCACAACGCGTTTTCCCTGGTGATGATGATATCCGC
Source organism: bacterium (assembly GCA_003646045.1). The sequence continues at coordinate 2,841 of QNDV01000344.1, read as the reverse complement.
GGGCGGCGTATCCGGCGAAACGGTGGACCTCGCCACCATGGATCTGGCACTGGCGGGTGGTGGGTTGATCATCGCCCTGCTGGCCGGACGTGAGTTGGCCTGCCACCGCGGCCACTGACGGCCCGTCCGGTCAACCGCGCCGGCTGCCGGTCTCCCGCACATGGTGATCCAGGCTGATCTCCCCGTTGTCGATGCGGATACTGAAACCGCACTCCGGGTTGTGGCAGACCCAGGCCTTGTAGTGGATAGCCGCACCGTCGCGACCGTAATCCGACAGGGGCAGCAACAAGCCGTCCCGGCATTTCTGACAATCGGGGAACCTGTCCATCTTGTACTCCTCCACCCTTCTATCCCTAACCCGGACCGACCTGACGACGGGGATATCCTAGTATATCCATGGGATGGACTGCAAGCCGGAAAGGTTCGCGCCCCGGGCCAGGCGTGCCGACTCAGGTCTTTTGCGGCTTCTTCCGTGCTGCCGGGAAGAGGACATTGTTCAGGATCAACCGGTAACCCGGCGAGGTGGGATACAGGTCCAGGTCCGTGGGCGGATCGCCCACCCGATGCTGATAGTCCTCGGGGTCGTGCCCACCGAGAAAAGTCCAGGTGCCCAATCCCCGCTTGCCGTGGATGTACTTGACCTCGTCCGTACCCTCGACGGCTGCCAGCACCGTGACCGCCCGCTTGAGATGACGTCGCTGGTAACCGGTGGTCTGACCCAGGAAGCCGTTGATCACGTTGACATGGTTCTGGGTCAGCATGGCGGGCACCGGGTCGTACTTGGCCGCAAAGGCGAACAGGGTGAAGTAGTCGGCCATGGCCCCGCGCATGGCCGCATAGTTGCTTGTATCGATGTCCGAAAATTCATACACCAACGGATTGGTGGTCAGGCGAAAATCCCGGAACGCGAAAGTTGCCTCGAAATCCGACTTGGTCTGCCAGGCTGGATCCATGCCGGTGCCGTCGAAGGGTTCGGGCACGATATCGGTGCCCAGCCAGGCCAGGGCTATATCGATGGTGTCGGTGGCCGAGCACATGGCGAACACGAAGCCGCCCCCCTCCACGTAGGTGCGGATGGTCGCCGCCACTGCGTGCTTCAACTGCCATACCGTGGGGTAACCCAGATTGCGGGCCATCTCCTCGTGGAAGAGCTTCTGCTCCAGGTACCATGGTTCGTAACCGAAGCTCGCGTAGAACTTGCCGTACTGGCCCGTGAAATCCTCGTGATGCAGGTGTAGCCAGTCATACTCGTTCAGCCTGCCCGACAGCAGGTCCGGGTCGTAGATCACGTCGTAGGGCACTTCGGCGTAGGTCAGGGCCAGGGTCACAGCATCGTCCCAGGGCTGTTTGTTGGGCGGGCTGTAGACGGCAATGCGCGGAGGCTTCTCCAGCAGCACCTCCTCCATGTTCTCCTGGGCCACCACCTGGCGGATGGCCGCCACAGCCGCGTCGTCGATCACGTCGTAACGCACTCCCAGCAGCCGCGCATCCAGTCGTGCCCGCGGCGTGTCGTCCATGAGGAAAGTGCCACCCCGGTAGTTCAGCAGCCAGGTCACGTTGTCCCCGGCCTGCAGGGTGTGGAAAGCGTGGCCGTAGGCCCGCAGGTGGTTGGACTGTTCCAGATCCATGGGGATCAGCAGATACTGTGCCGAGGCCACGGGCGCCAGGGAACAAACCAGCACCACTACAAACACGGTAGAGGCCAGGTGGCGGATGTGGATCACAGCAGGCTCCTCAGACGGTCGCGTATTTCGTCGGCGAAAAGATAGTCGGGATACTGGGCCAGAAGACGTTCGAGGGCATTGCGGGCCCGGTCGGTTCGGCCCGACGCCGCGTGCAGGCGTCCGGTGGCAGCCAGGGCGGCGGCCGGGTAGCGGCCGTCGGCATGGTCATGGGTGATGGTATCGAACAGATCCAGGGCTCGCGCCGTATCCCCCGCCGCGGCTGCCAGTTCCGCCAGTTCCCAGCGTCCGCGTTCCAACAGGTTCTGACGCTCACGCAGGTCCACCATGACGGCAGCGGTAGACACGAATACTGCCAGGGATTCGCGCCGACGCTGCGGATGGCGCGTCAGATCGTAGTAGACAACGGGAGCGTAGAGATCCAGCACCGCGGGCCCGCCGGTGGGATTCTCCAACTCCTCCGCCACCAGCAGGCCCAGCTCGAGGGCGTTGTTGGCGTATGAGGCGCCGGGATTATCCAGGGCGCAGGCCGCGAAACGATCCCGGGCCGTGGCGTAGTGCCCACCTGCCAGATCCAGCCGGGCCAGGTGGAAATGGGCATGACCTGCCGCCCGGCGCAGCTCCGTGTCCCGGCCCAGGCGGGTCAGTACCGTACGGCCGCGGGCCGTGTCCCCGTCAGCGAAATAGGTCTCACCCAGGGTCAGGCGCACCAGGGCCACACCCTCGGTGGGCAGATCCAGATCCAGAAGCATGTGTTCCAACTGCCGCGCGGCCCTGGCCGCCTCCCCCAATTCGTCCCGCTGGTAGAGTGCCAGTTGCAGCCGGGCGGCGTGGAGTCTGGGACTGCTCCGCAATTCGGTCCGGACCAGGACCAGCATGCCGTCGCAGCGTGCCACGGCCCGGCGGGGATCGTCGCCGAGGGCCCGCAATTCGAGGGCATCGCTGCAAACGCCGGGAATGAGTTCAGCGGCCCGCCGCCGGGCACTGGCGCTGATGGTGTTCCCGGTGACCAGGCCCTCAAGCACCTGCAGCAGGTAGGCCACCGTCGCGCGACGCTGGTCAGCCGAGTCCATCAGGCGCAGTTCCTGGCCCAGGATCGCCGCGCCGCGCAACAGGGCACGCTGCCCTGCCGCCGTCGCCATCAGATTCTGCGCCAGGT
>QNDV01000343.1 GCA_003646045.1 bacterium | reverse complement strand
CGCCGCCAAGGTGGATCCCAACCAAGGGGAGTTGTTGCCTCCGGTGCCGACAGTAGTGGCCCCCCGCGAACTCCCGGTTCACTTCCACCTGGAACTTACGCCCGAGCAGGAAGCCCGTCGCGCCGCACTTGTCGAGCGCCTCCATAAATTGGGAGGGATCCCGACAGATCCGGCCGAACTGATGCTCGAAGCACTCGATGCTCTCGTTGAAATGAATGAAGGCCCCCGGGGGCCACGCGCCACCGGCCCGTCAGTCCAAATCCACGTCCACGAAAACGCCGCCACCGGCTGCATGACCATCCAAACCGACCATGGCGAACACGACCTCAGCCCAGCCGAAGCCTCCCGCCTCCACTGCGACGCCGTCATCTGCAAACCAGGCGAGCGCAACAAAGCCACTATCGCCCCATCAACCCGCCGCGAAGTCTTGGCCCGCGATCACCACCAATGCCAATCCCCAGGCTGCAACCGCACCCGCTTCCTCGAAGTCCACCACCTCACGTCCAGAACCAACGGCGGCACCAACCACCCGGACAACCTCACCACCCTCTGCTCAGCCTGTCATCGCCTAAGCCACACTCGACAAAGTGAGTATCTGGACCGGCATGCGCCGCCAATCCGTTGATCCCCGTTATTCAAACATCCCGCCGTTATCACGGACCTGATTTCGGAGGCGCGCCCTGCCGCGAGTTGGCCTATCCTGTCCCCATCATCAAACGACACCCCGGATGGAGCACGATGCTCGAGCCAGCTTATTTCCGCCGCTATACCGACCGGGACCTGCCTGCCTACCGGCATGTGCCCGGACGAACGCCACACCCCACGCGGGATCCGGAAGGCCATTCCTATGGAATGTCCGAGGATACTTTGCCCGACCTGAACACGGCTGATTGGCGGGAGTGTGACCACTATCTCTACGGTATCGATCTCTTCAACGCGGGCTACTGGTGGGAAGCACACGAGGCCCTGGAAGGTCTCTGGCACGCGGCGGGTGTGGGTACGCCGGCGTCCCATGTGCTGCAGGCGGTCATCCAGTGCGCGGCTGCCCACCTGAAGACCTTCACTGACCGGCCCAATGGCGCCCGACGACTGCTGGAGCACGCCGAGAAACACGTCATGTGGCGGGGCACGCGGTGCTTGGGGCTGGACCTGGTGGCCATGCTGGCTGACACGGGTGGGTTCGTGACCGGGGATACGGATAGGCCGGCCAGGTTGACGCTCCAATTCTGATACCGGGACGTACCGGCGCTGGCAAATTTCGAGAGACCTTCGACACCATATGACCCGAACCGATACGCCCCTGGTTGCGACCAAGAGCGTCCGGGTCTTTCCTGTCCGGGAACAAGACAACTTTTGTCCCCGACCCGCGGGCCACCTCCGGCGCGCCCACCGGAGACATTGTATCCGCCCGGGGAGAGCACCATGGGTCACCTCAATATCCTGATTACCGGCACCAGCAGCGGCTTCGGTGCGCTAACCGCCCGGACCCTGGTCGCAGCGGGCCATACGGTCCACGCCACCATGCGCGATGTGACCGGGCTCAATTCCGAAGCAGCCGCCGCGCTGACGGCCTTCGCCGCCGACCAACCGGGCGATATGATCACGCGGGATATGGATATCGCCGACGAGGCCAGTGTCAACGCCGCCTGTACCGATGCCGGACCGCTGGACGTGCTGATCAACAATGCCGGCATCGGCGCGTCCGGGCTGGCCGAGGCTTTCACTCCCGAGCAGTATGCCCAACTCTTCGACATCAACGTGCTGGGTGTGCAGCGCACCCTGCGCGCTGTGCTGCCGGACATGCGCGAGCGGGGCAGCGGTCTGGTGATCAATGTGTCATCCATCATGGGGAGGGTGATCATCCCCTGCGCCAATCCCTACACCGCCAGCAAATGGGCCCTCGAGGGGCTGACCGAAGGCTACCGCTGCGAGTTGCTGGGAACCGGCATCGAGGTAGTGATCCTGGAGCCTGGCGGCTTCCCCTCGGGCTTCATGTCCCGCATGGTCACGCCCGCGGATGAGGACCGCATCACCAGCTACGGCGATCGCGCGGCCCTGCCCCGGAAAGTGTGGGCGCCTTTCGCCGAGATCCTGGCCGGTCCCGAAGCGCCATCGCCCCAATTGGTGGCCGACGAGGTGGCCCGGATCATTGATCAGCCCGCGGGCAGTCGACCCGCGCGTGTTGTGGTCGACCCCTTGACCGGTGGCGAGGGCCCCGAGCAGATCAACGCCGTGAGTGACGCGGTGCAAACCGAGCTGAACCGGATGTTCGGGCTGGAGACCTAGGGCGCAGCGTGGCATTCTCGGCGGCGGAGGTCGTCATGGTTCCATCGCGCTTTATCCGCATCCTGGTCCTGGTAGTCGTTGTCGCCGGCTGTGGTGCTGATTCCACCGAGCGTCCATTCCTGACCGGTCGGGCCCTGCTGCCCGCGGATACCTTTGCCCCCGGCCCCCCTACGGGCGCCGCCCTGACCGGGGAATTCAACGGCCGCACACCTCCCTTCGCCGCGGTCCCGGTCCAGGGTTTCAGTTCGCTGGTTCCCCTCGACCGGGGCGAGGTGCTCGTGCTGCAGGACAACGGCTTCGGCAAACGCGGCAACAGCGGCGACGTGCCCCTGCGCTGGTACCGGCTGGGGCTGGACCTGGACACGGGCGATGTCGAACTGCGGCAGGTAATCACCCTGGGTGATCCCCACGGCCACGTCCCTTTCAGCCTGCGCAGGGGCGGGGACCCGTTGACCGGTGGCGATTTCGACCCCGAGAGCTTCGTGCAATTGGACGACGGTACTTTCTGGATCGGCGAGGAGTTCGGACCCTTCCTGCTGCACTGTGCCGCCGATGGCACGCTGCTCATGCCGCCGGTGCCGGTGGTGGTGCCCGCCACCCTGCTGGTGATCGCCCGCGGCCGCCGCGAGTTGCGATCGCCTGACCACCCGGATCTGCGCAGCCTGAACGACGACCTGGCCCGCGGGCAGGCCAATCTGCCCCGCAGTGGCGGCCTGGAGGGCCTGGCCCTGGCACCGGACGGTTGCCATCTCTACGTGGCGGTGGAGAAAGCACTCAGCGACGATCCCTGGCCCGAGCGGCGCCTGATCCTGGAGTTCGACACGGGGCGTGCGGCCTTCACCGGACGCTGGTGGACCTGGACGGTGGATGGCGCGGGGATCTCCATCGCGTCGCTGGCCTGCACCCCGGGTGGCACCCTGGTACTCACCGAGCGGGACGAATTCCAGGGCGCGGAGGCTCGCCTCAAACGCATCTATCGCGCACGGCCCGACGATCGGGGCCAAGGCGGGATTCTCGACAAGTTCCCGGTGGTTGACCTGCTGGATCTGGGCGATCCCCACGGTTGGACCGTGGCCGACGAGGGCAGCATCGGCCTGGGACCGGACTATGCCTTTCCCTACGTGACTCCCGAGTGCCTGGCGGTGCTGGACAAGGGCACGCTGCTGGTGGCCAACGACAACAATTACCCCTTCTCCGACGGTCGCCGACCGGGCCAGCCCGACCCCAACGAGTTCATCCGTATCCATCTTCCGCAGGATCTGGAGCCATGAATTTCACACCACGGCGGCAACAACTACTGCTGTTGATCCTGTTGGTGGCGGGAGCCGGCCTGCGTCTCATGTTCTACCTGGAGTTCAGCGACACCGACCTCTCCCGGGTCCCGCTGCTGGACGCCGAGACCTACCACAAGTGGGCCGTGAAGCTGGCAGCGGGCGACCCGGGCTGGCACGAGACCTACTGGATGGGACCACTCTATCCCCACTGGCTGGCCCTGGTCTTCCTGCTCTTCGGTGTCAGTATGCACGCGGCCGAGGCGCTGCAACTGGTCCTGACCCTGTTGAACCTGTGGCTGGTACACCGGGTGGCGTTGCGCCTGATGGAGACGTCGG
>QNDV01000342.1 GCA_003646045.1 bacterium | reverse complement strand
TGCGGATCTGAACCAGCGCGTCCAGGACGATCGTTTCCGCGAGGACCTGTGGTACCGGCTGCGGGTACTCGAACTCGATCTGCCGCCGGTGCGGGATCGTTGCGAGGATATCCTGCCGCTGTTGCGGCACTTCCTGTGCATGGCCGAGGGGCGGCATGTCGACCTGTCGGACTACTTCGACCTGTTGAGCCTGGAAGCGGCCGAGCGTTGGGAATGGCCCGGCAATGTCCGCGAGATCGCCATGGCGGCGCGGCGTGCGCAGATGGCACGCAGGAGCGGGTCGAGCGTGCGCATCGAACTCGTGGGTCGGGACGGAAAACGGCGGCTGTGGTTGAGTGATGGTCGAACAGCGGCCATGGCGGCGGCCTCGGGAGTTGCCGATGCCACGCCTCGTGATCTCGAACGTGACCGGATTCGCCGGGTCCTGGATGAGTGCCGGGGCAGCCGCAGCCTGGCCGCAGCGCGTCTGGGTGTGAGCCGCAGCACGTTGTACCGTCGATTGGAGAAACTCGGCCTGCCGACGCGCAAGCCCTGACGCGTTGCAGACCCTGACCGAAACAGCAGAACGTGACGCCCCGACTCGCCGGGTGCGTCACCCCCGGGCCCTCCTGTCTTCCCCCAGGGGGGCCCTCCCTTTTAGCCTGCGAAGCGCTACCTGATCGTCAAAGAAAAGCGCCCCGACCAGATGCGGCCGGGGCGCTTCATGTCATGATCCGCGGTGAGTTACTGGATCCTCTCCAACTCCACGCGCCGGTTGGCCGCGCGACCTTCACGCGTGCTGTTGTCGGCCACCGGGTTGGCCTCGCCGTAGCCCACAGCCGTCATGCGGGTTGGCGCGACACCCTTGCCGGCCAGGTACTCCCTGACGGCGTTGGCCCGGTTCTGTGAGACCTCCAGATTGACTTCGTCCGCACCCGAACTGTCGGTATAACCCTTGATCTCGATGTTCACATCCGGGTACGCCACCATGGAAGAGGCAACATTGTCCAGCACGGCGAACGACTCTTTGGTCAGGTTGGTCGAATTGAATTCGAAGCCGACGCCCTCGAGTATCATGGTGGCACCGATTGCGGCCGCGATGGGGCAACCGAACTCATCCACTTCGACGTCGGCCGGGGTCTCGGGGCAGTTGTCCGCCGCGTCCAGTACGCCGTCCAGATCGCTGTCCGGATCCGGGCAACCGTCCTCGTCCTGGAAACCATCCATGTCCTCGGCCTCGTCGGGACAGTTGTCGTAGGCGTCGGTCACGCCGTCGAGGTCATTGTCCGCATCGGGGCATCCGTCCTCGTCCTGGAAGCCGTCCATGTCCTCGGCCTGGTCGGGACAGTTGTCGTCGACATCGAGGATACCGTCCCCGTCGTTATCGGGGTCGGGGCAGCCGTCGTTGTCCTGGAAGCCGTCGACATCCTCGGCCTCCTCGGGGCAACCATCAACCTTGTCCTCGAAACCGTCTTTGTCCTTGTCCCGCGAACCGCCGAAATAGAAGGTGGCGCCGGCGAAGAAATCCCAGCGTCCGGTATTCACGTCGGCTTCGTCCGGTCCCCACAGGGCGCTGGTGCCGATGTTGTCCAGTTTGTTGTCGAACAGCATGGTGTAACTGCCGCCGAGGTCCATGCTGAAGCTGTCGGATATGAACCACTCGACGCCAAGGCCGAAGGTGGCAATGAGATTCGTGTCCTCCAGGAGCACGGCGTTGCCGTCCTTGTCGAAACCGGACACTGTCGGACCACCGGGGAACATCCCCACGTCGGCATTTCCGTTCTCGTCACGCACTTTCCAGTTCATGAAACCGAAGCGACCCAGGGCGTAGGGTCCGATGGCGCTGTCGGGGGCGAAATGGAGCCGCGCACCAGCCGAACCGGAGTACATGGTGGTGTAGAAGGCGTGCACCGAATCGAACGTCCAGCCGGCGTCCTCACCCATCAGGGCCCCGGGGCGATTGGTGCCGTAGTTGACCAGGGCCTCGAACGACCAGCGTGGCGAGAATCCGTGGCGCATCCAGAAGCCGAAGTTCTGGTCCGCGTTGGAGTAGTCGCGGTCGCCACCCACCAGCTTGTTGATGCCGAACTGGGCACCGATGCCTGTACGCCCCTCGATGCTGTCGGCAGCCGCCGGTGCTGCCAACAGCAGGGTCAGAAACACAAGAGCAATCAGGAATCGTGTCATCAGCCGTCCCCCTTTTGACCAATCCTCCGGCCCTGCGCCGGCCAGCATCTTCCAATGCCGGTCAGGTTAGCACAACAGTGTCGAACATGGGATAGTCAAACGGTCCCGTATAGCCACGCCAGTATGGCAATCATGGCCTCGGTATCCCGCCCGCAGTAGGCCCGCAGGTCGGACAGGATGCGCGACCGTTCCTCCGGCTCGATGCCGCCGAACATGGCCCGTTCGTAGCTGTGGGTGGCCGCGGCGCCGGCGGTGATGTTCAGGTCGTCGTAACCGAGATCCGTCACCGCGGGCAGCACCGCCTTCAGGGAGCAGCTTCCCCCCTGGTCCGGGTGGTGGACCATGAACGCGTTGAAGGGCGTTATGAGATCCACCAGGCGCTTGGCCACCTCCATCAGGCGTGGCGCACGCACCAGGTCGGCTTCGGCCAACTCCTCGATGACTAGTTTCTCGAAGGCCATGTTCCAGGCCAAAACCGTGCCCTCGGTTCCCGCGTCAGCGAGCAGGGCCTCGGTCAGGGCGGGACGCGGATCTCCGGGCTCGGTGGCCAGGAACTCGTGGTGTTCGGGTTCGGCGCCCGGTGCGTGCTGGATATGCAACGAGTACTGGAAAGGGATCTGCTGATACGGGTGTACGCCGTCGAAAGCCGGCATGGCGGGAGCCATGGTCTCGAAGTCCAGGTGGTACACCGGGTAGACCAGCTCATCCAGCCAGTGACGGAGGGCGTCGCTGTCCACATGGGGTTTATCTGTGGCCAGGGTCTGTTTCTGGATGCGCTGACGCTTGGACAAGCGATCATCAGGAGCCTGGTCCATGGTGAAGATGCCGCTGTCCATCAACTCCCAGATCCGCCGTCCGCCGTGGTGCAGCAGGGTCACGTTGTTGGCGGGCAGGTCGCCCCAGCAGACGGGCTTCAGGGGACACGGATGAGGCACGTTGCAGCGCGAGCCGATGGGCGTGTCGGGATCCCCTTCGGCCACCAGTTCCTGCATGGCCTGGATCGTGCGGTCCGTGTAGGCAGCCAGCCGGACGACGCGGTCGGTGACGTCGACCCGTGTGAAGAGTTGGGTAATGTCGATCTCGCCGTGACGCACATAGCTGCTGTTGAGGTGCACCACGTGGACCCGGTCGATCTCCAGTCCCGCGCGAATGATGGTGTCGTACTGGAAAGCCAGGTCGCGGATATGGTTCTCGCGCACCTTGCCGCCGGCCTTGATCTCGATGAGGTCCCAGTGCTCGTCCGCCGCGGGCAACAGCACGTCCACGCGGCAGTGGCGACCGGCTACGGAGAAGGCGGCTTCGAGCAGGGGTACGCGCCGGGGCAACAGGTGTGTCGTGGCCGCTACCGCTTCGTCGGCATTGTCGAAGCGTGGCACTTCCACCGCGCCGGGGAAGATACGCCGGGCCAGCTGTTCCACCGCGCGCCCGGCCTCGATGATGGGTCGGCGGTCCTCCCCCGGCCGTGGCACTGCTTCCGGCCGGTTCCAGCGGGTCCACAGCAGCTTGGGACAGCGCAGGCCGTCGAGGTAACGGGACTTGGTGAGGGTGCGGGGCATGGTGCCTTCTTCTGGAGTATGGACTTGGTGAAACGCGTAGCGAAGGCCTGAAGATCGCATGGAAGGTTGCGATTGGCAAAGACGGGCCCGATAGGCGATATTTTGGATCCATACCAATCCGGAGGATCGGCCCCGTGCCCAGTGACGAGAACCAGCGTGATCGAAGGCCCCCCGGGGG
>QNDV01000341.1 GCA_003646045.1 bacterium | reverse complement strand
CTTGGATGTGAAGGAAGCCGGGCTGTAGACCTTGCCCTCCCATTCCACATCCACCGGTGGCGCACCGAGGTGCTTGTCCAGGATGCCGCGCACCGCGGCCAGGTTCTGTTCCTCGTCCCAGGATTCGCTCTTCAGGACCCAGGCCAGGTACCCCTTGAGTTCCCGGCTCAGGCGGGCGTGATCGTGGCGACCATCGTCGGCCACCCCCGGATACGCGTCGCGGGGCACGATGCCGTACAACTTCATGATCTCCAGGGTGCCGTGATCCTGGCCGCCCTCGGCCACCGGGGTGGCGCCAAAGCTGGCCAGATAACTCCTGGCCTTTTCCACGTACTCCCAGTAGACCACCCACATCTCCGACAGCTTGACCTCGACGCCGGTCAGGCGGTTCGCCTCGCTCTCCATGTACGAGGTGGAGCAGAAGGCCCAACAGGTGCCCGTATAGAACTGGGGTGTGGGCGGCAGGTGCCACAACTGATCGAAGTCTTCGGGGCCGGCGGGACGCTTGACCTTGGTCCAGTCCACGCGCAGGCTCTGTTTGGCGTCGTCGACCGCTTCGGACTGCAACTCCCAGAGCTTCTCGGTGGCGGTACGCAGCGAGTCCCTTTCGTCGACGACGGCCGCGCGGGCCTCCTTGATCTCGTCCAGCACCGGGTACTTGTTGTTCTCGCGATACACGGGATCGTCGGCCAGAGCCGTACCGGTCAGAAACAGGAGCAGCAGCAGCGGCAGCAGCAGGTTGCGCAGGAACATCGTTGTCCTCCGGGATACAGGGTTTGAGAGCGGCGTCATATCAAGAGTACGCCACCGAGTCCGATCATCAGGAACACGCCGGTCACGACCCAGTACAGGAACCAGCCGACGACACAGACCGCCACGGCGCGACCGGTCGACGTGTATCCCATGACCTGTCGGACGGCGACCACGAAAGCCGCCAACATCCATAGCGAGCCGATTATGTTGGCCAGGGGGCCCAGCAGGGGCACGACTCCCACCACGCGTATCACTCCGGGTGCAGCCGCGAAACCGGTGGCCCGCAGCAGGGGGGCCAAATCAGTGCGGGTCCGGGGTTCCGGCAACAGGCGCGTGCCTACGAAATGCACGACGAAAGACCATACGAACCAGCCCAGAAGGGCCGCCAGTCCGCCCCAGATCAGGCCCAGGGGGCCCGTCACGCCGGCACCGCCGATACCTGCGGCCGCGGACGAGATGAGTACCGAGCCCAGGGCCTGCTTCATGGCACCCTCGTCCTGCTCCACTTCGCGATAGAGTTGGGGATCCAGCTTGGCCGCGCGGATCATGCGTTCGACGACGGTGGCCATGGGGGCTCCTTTCACCTGGAAACGTGTTTCCCGGGCATCATAGGGGCGTTCAGCAGTTCCGGGCAAGCGCGGGGTTGGACCGTGTGCGCCGGGACGGCCCTGGCCCGGGTTGACGCCACGCCGTATGGATCTATCGTGATAGCTGTCATCGGTTTCTAATCCGACCAACCCACCTACGGGAGTTGACCCCCATGGCGTCACCCTCGACCCCGGATCCCCGCTCGCCTCTGCATGAGATCGAGAATGCCGAGTGGCGCGAATCCCTGGACTATGTGCTGAACGAGCAGGGCCCCGACCGCGTCCGCCAACTGCTGCGGCTGCTGCAGACCCGGGCCCAGCAGCAGGGTGTGAGCATTCCGTTTACGGCCAACACGCCGTACATCAACACCATCCCCCGCGACGGACAGCCGGTGTATCCGGGGGATCGCGGCCTGGAGCGACGCCTCAAGTCCATCGTACGCTGGAACGCCATGGCCATGGTGGTGAGGGCCAACAGGGAGCGCCCGGGAATCGGCGGCCATATATCCACCTTCGCCTCGGCGGCCAACCTTTGGGAAGTGGGCTTCAACCACTTCTGGCGGGCCAGGACTCCCGACTTCCTCGGGGACATGGTGTTGTTCCAGGGTCACGCCTCGCCGGGGATCTATGCCCGTGCCTTCCTCGAGGGGCGCCTGACAGATAAGGACCTGGGCAGTTTCCGCCACGAACTGCACCCCGACGGCGGGCTGTCCTCCTACCCCCACCCGTTCCTGATGCCCGAGTTCTGGGAGTTTCCCACGGTAAGCATGGGCTTCACGGCGCTGACCGCCATCTACCAGGCACGCTTCAACCACTACGTGGTGGACCGGGGACTGCGCCCGGCCAGCGGCCGCAAGGTGTGGGCCATGCTGGGCGACGGTGAAATGGACGAGCCCGAAAGCCTGGGCGCCATCACCCTGGCCTCCCGCGAGAAGCTGGACAACCTGGTCTTCGTGGTGAACTGCAACCTGCAGCGGCTGGACGGGCCGGTGCGGGGCAACGGCAAGGTGGTGCAGGAACTGGAGGCCGCCTTCCGCGGCGCCGGCTGGAACGTGATCAAGGTGATCTGGGGCAGCGACTGGGACACGCTGCTGGAACAGGACCAGTCCGGCCGGCTGCTCGAACGCATGGAAGAGATCCTCGACGGCGAGATGCAGCGCTATACCGTTTCAAGTGGTGCCTACGTCCGCGACCACTTCTTCGGCAAGTACCCCGAACTGGCGGATCTGGTTCGTGAGTACAGTGACGAACAGATCCACAAGTTGCGCCGCGGCGGGCACGACCCGGCCAAGGTCTACGCCGCCTACGCCGCGGCTATCGCCCACAAGGGCTCGCCCACGGTGATCCTGGCCCACACCATCAAGGGCTACGGACTGGGTGAGGCCGGCGAGGGCAAGAACATCACCCACAGCCAGAAGAAGCTGAACGAGGAGGAGTTGAAGGAATTCCGCACGCGCTTCAACATCCCCATCAGCGACGACGACGTCAAGGATGCACCGTTCTACAAGCCGGCGGATGACAGTCCCGAGATGGTCTACCTGCGCGAGCGACGTGACAAGCTGGGCGGATTCCTGCCCGCACGATCGGACACCAGCCACCCCATGGCCTGCCAGACCGAGGCGATCTTCGCCGAGTACCACGCAGGCTCGGGAAAGCGCGAACTGGCCACCACCATGGCCTACGTCCACATGCTGGCCAAGCTGCTGAAGGACAAGGAGATCGGCAAGCTGGTGGTGCCCATCGTGCCCGACGAGGCCCGCACCTTCGGCATGGAATCCCTGTTCCGCCAGGCGGGCATCTACAGCCACGCCGGCCAGCTCTACGATCCCGTGGACAAGGGCAGCCTGCTGTTCTACAACGAGAAGAAGACCGGCGCCATTCTCGAGGAGGGCCTGAGCGAAGCTGGCAGCCTGGCCAGCTTCATCGCCGCGGGCACGGCCTACGCCAACAACGGCGTCAACACCATTCCCTTCTACACATTCTACAGCATGTTCGGCTTCCAGCGGGTGGGTGACCTGATCTGGCAGGCCTGCGACGCGCGGGCACGGGGCTTCCTCATCGGGGCCACTGCCGGGCGCACCACCCTGGCCGGCGAGGGCCTGCAGCACCAGGACGGCCACAGCCACGTGCTGGCCCTGACCCCCACCCCCGTCAAGGCCTACGACCCGGCCTTCGCCTACGAACTGGCAGTCATCATCCATGACGGCATCACCCGCATGTACTGCCACCAGGAGGACTGGATCTACTACCTGACGGTGGGTAACGAGACCTACTCCATGCCCGCCATGCCCAAGCGGCCCGGCGTGAAGGAGGGCATCCTCAAGGGCATGTACCTGGCGCGGCCCAGCAAGTTGAAGGGCGAGCGCGCCAAGGTGCGGGCCAATCTCCTGGGTTCCGGAGCCATCCTCAACGAGGCACTCAAGGCCCAGGCCCTGCTGGAGGAGCGCTACGGCGTGGCCGCAGACGTCTGGAGCGTGACGAGCTACAAGGAGCTGTACCGTGACGCCATCGAGGTTGAGCGCTGGAACCTGCTGCAGTCGGACGAGAAGCCCCGCACACCGTGGGTCACCACACAACT
>QNDV01000340.1 GCA_003646045.1 bacterium | reverse complement strand
GTTACCGCCGGAACCATCAACGAGCAGATCATACGGTTGCCGGGTCTGGTCAGTGGCCTGTATGTTTGCCGCCTGCGGTGGGATGATACCGCCGGTCGGCAGACGCGGACCATGACCCTGGCCATAGAGAAATAGTTGTCGGGCGACGATATCGGCAGATGAACCAGTGGACGCCCAGGAGGCTACGATGAACACGCACCGATTTCACAACCTGAGACTACTCGTCGTGTGTCTGGTCCTGGGTGCGGCCGCTGCGGTGACCGCGGGTGAAGCCTCCTCTGAACGAGCGGGCTGGCTGCTGACACGGGGTACGATGACGGAATTCGGTCCGCGGGACACCCGGTATTTCCAGGATGAGATCGGCGGCGGCAGCGCCTTTGAGCAGGACGCCCCGACGGTCCAGGACACCGGTCGCGCCAGTAACGTGGGCCTGAAGGTCCTGGCCTCGGCGATATTTCCCGGCACGGGTGAGGCCCTCATGGGCTACAAACGCGGCTACGTATTGATGGCCCTGGATATTTTCGCCTGGACCCAGGTCTTCAAGAACGACAAAGAGGGCGACGAGAAGCTGGACGAGTACTACGTGTTTGCGGATCTGCACTATGATGATCGCCGGGTGGTACAGGCCTACACCAGCTCCACCACCAATCCCTATGCGGATCTTGGGGACTACTGGCTGGAGAGGCGAGTGGGCCCTGCAGGTCTTGGCGGCAAGTATTTTGTGGACGAAGACGACGCACCCATCATTATCAATGATATCGATGAATTGCATAATCTCCCCCTGTACGTGACCAAGGAAGAAGACAGGCGGGAATACTACGAGAACCTGGGCAAGTGGGACCAGTTCGTATTCGGCTGGGACGATTTCACTCGACCCGAATCGACCATCGGACCGAATCCGACCTATGCCCTCAGTGACCTGAGCAAGCCCGAGGTCTCGCGGAACCGCGAAACCTACCGGTCCATGCGTAAGGCATCCAACGACGCCTACAAGACCCGTGACCGCTGGTTGTACCTGAACATCGGCCTGCGTGTCTTCAGTGTCATCGAGACGGCCTGGTTGGGTGGTCTCCTGGGCGGCGAGGGTGACGAGCAAATGGCGGTGGCCGGACACCGGATCCAGATCGTGGCCGTACCCCGTGGGGCGTACCGGGGTACGATAGGCGCCAAGGTCTGGTTCTGATGCCGTTGTTCTGTCATGATCCAAAGGCCGGGAGGGCCTACCTGATGACCAATGCGAGGAACAGGAACAGGAACAAGCACCACCTGGGCGGCCTGTTGGTCGCAGCCCTCGTCCTGGTAGCCGGCGCGGCTTCCGCCGGGCTGGACCGGGCGTCGCTGCGTCTGCTGCGTGCCGAAAGCGAGTTGATGGGCGCGGCTGCTTCGCGCACCTGGCAGTACGGTCGCACCTTCGACCAGATTGGCGGCGAGGGTATCGAGCGTGACCAGGTGCAGGACGAAGTCGGTGGTTCCGGTGGCGACCCCGGGCAGGATACCGCTTCCGGCTCTGTCAGCACCGGTACCAAGGTCACGGCCGGTGCGCTTTCGGCCATCCTGCCCGGCGCGGGCCAGTTCTACAACGGTGAGAAGAAGAAAGCCTACATCATGGCCGGTATCGAAGTGGCCATCTGGACCACCTGGTTCGTGTTCGACAACCAGGCCGACAATGCCACCTCGGATGCGCGGGACTACGCGCATATTTTTGCCGGTGCCGGTGGCACCGACGAGAACCACTACTGGCGTGCCGTGGGACGTTACACGGATAGCGACACCTATAACGAGGACCTGGCTCGTCAGCGCCGATCCTCCACTGATCCGGTGCCCAACGACATTCCCTCCGCTCAGTCCTGGCAGTGGGTCAACACCAGCCGCCAGGTGGACTATCTCAAGCAGATGGACGACGCGGACAGCGCCACCAGTCGCCGCGACTTCATGATCGTTTTCGCCATCGTCAACCGACTGGTCTCGGTGGTGGACGCGGTGTTGGGAGCCGGTGGCAAGCCGGGCTCCCTCGAAGGCGAGGCCATGGGCATGGATCTCGAACTGGAGATGCTGCCGTCGTGGCGGGATCCCGGTGCGCGGTTCGTCGTATCCCGGAGCTTCTGATGTTGCGAACCGCAGCCTTCATGGCATTCTTCCTGGCAGCTTGGCCCACCGTGCAGGGTTGTGCACCGGCTCCCCAGGGCGGCGGTTCGGCTTCCGCACAGCGAACGGCTACGCCCCGACCGGGTACCACTGTGGTGGCCCTGGAATTCATGGAGTCCTTCGAGAACGAACCGAGTGCCGCCTACTATCCCTTCGCCGGCCTGGCGGGCTGCGCCTACACCGACGACGGCACCCTCGTGGTCTGCGACGAGGATCGCGGCAAGGTCCACGGTTTCGATCCCTCGAACCGTCGCTGGTACGAGTTCGATACGCCTGCCGCGCGACCCTACCGTCCGATCGACGCCCTGACCGACGGCTTCAAGGTGCTGGTACTCGATCGCGGCGGACAGGCTATCTACCGCTTCAATCTGGGCGGCTCGTACCTGGACCGCCTGCTGGATGTGCGTACGGTCGACCCGGCGGTTCGTACCGAGCCCTCGGCATTCGCCATGGACCGGGACGGCCGCATGATCATTGCCGACGTGGCAGAGCAACAGCTCCTGCTGCTGGACACCTTCCTTGAGCCCACCATGCGCCTGGGTGATCCCGGAGTGGGGGACGACCAGTTCTCCGATCCGGTAGGCGTCGTGTTCCTGCCCGACGGCAGTATCGTGGCCAGCGACCGGGGCAACCGGCGTCTGGTGCTCTACGGACGGTTGGGTTTCTATGAGCAGAGCATCGGTGGTGACATCGAGCGGGACAATCACTTCGGCGCTCCCCAGGGCCTGGCCGTGGACCTTCACGGCAACCTGTTCGTTGCGGACCGGGGCAACGGACTGATCCACGTATTGGACCGGCGACTGCGGCACCTGTTCTCGGCGGGGCCGGACGTCGCGCTTGCCGGTATTCCCCTTGCTCCCATGGATGTGGCCGTGGGCCCGGACCGGACCCTGGCGGTGACCGATCGGGCTCGCCGCGCCGTCCTCGTATTCCGCATCATCTACGAATAATGGGTAGGCGCACGGTGGGCAGGGGCGGTCTCCTGCTGCTGGGCGTCGCCGTCTGCCTCGTGCCGACAACCGTTGTCGCAGCGGACGGCTTGAATGATGCTCCCACCGAGCGCGAATTCCATTTCGTTCCCCCCGGTACCGACCGGCTGGGTCTGGCCCACGGCCACATTGATCCGGCGACGGTCCGGGTCTACGTCGACGGCAATCTGTGGACCATGGATCTGGATTATCGATTGCGCTCGCGCAGCGGGGTGCTGGTACCCCTGCGGCCCTGGCGCCATGTTGACGGCGGCGACGGTGTGGCTGCCGGCGACGAGCGGGCACTGGTCATCGTAACCTATGCCTTCCTGGGGATACCCGTCACTGCGCGCAGCGATCTGCGCCCGGTAGTAAACCAGCCCCGCAGGCCCGATGGGGACGAGACGGCGCCCCTGTTCGCTCCTCCCACGACGGACGGCGGCCTGGGAGCGGATAACCTGCAGGTCTCCGGCAGCAAGACGGTGCAGGTGTCATCGGGTACACGGCGCGAAATGACGGTGGACCAGAACCTGCGCCTGACCATCGTGGGACAATTGACCGACGACATCTCGGTGCGAGCCTTCCTGTCCGACGACAACCTGCCGGTGGTGCCCGAGGGCAATACCGAGGAACTGCGCGACATAGACAAGGTGCTGGTGGAACTGAGGGGCGCGCGGTGGGAGGCGACCCTGGGTGATTTCGTGGCCGAGAGGCATGGCACGGAATTCGGCCGCTACCGGCGCAAGCTGCAGGGTGTTTCAGCCGAGGCAAATCCGGGTCAGGCCCGGTTCGAGGTGCTGGCCGGCTCACC
>QNDV01000339.1 GCA_003646045.1 bacterium | reverse complement strand
CTCCTGGGCGCAACCGCCGCCGCGGCCAACGACCAGGCCGCCGATTCCCTGGTGGTGGATCTGCCCGACATCGTGGTCAGCGCCGAGAGCGATGCCCCCCCCGCCACGGACCGCACCAGCCTGGGTCCGGTGGAAATAGAGATCCGCGATCCCGGGTCCCTGGCCGATCTTGGCCTGGCCCTGCCCTCGGCCCGGGTGGCGACCAATTCCCGCGGCGACTCCCACGTCATGATCCGTGGCGCCCCCGAGCGCCACGTGCAGACCTACCTCGACGGCATCCCCCTTAATCTACCCTGGGACGAGCGGGTCGACCTGGAAACCGTGCCCACGGTGGGCGTGGGTCGCGTCGAGGGCCGCCGCGGACCGACAACCCTCCTCGACGGACCGGGAGCGTTGGCCGGCAGCGTGCGCCTGCTGCCGCCCACCCTGCGCGGTGATGATCCGGTGACCAGGGTGGGCGCGGCTTTCGGTGAGCACGGCACCGGGCGGGCCGACCTCATGCACCACCGCCGGGCGGGCACCTGGAACCTGATGGGAGCCGGCGCGTGGCATGGTCGCGATGCTCTGCCGCTGCCCGACGGAGACGGCCTCAGGACAAACAGCGACCTGGAACAGTGGTCGCTGCTGCTACGGGGCGCCCGGCCGGTGCGGGGCACGGGTCGTCTGAGCCTGGTAGCCACGGGCTGGTCCGCCGAGAAAGGGGTCCCGCCCGAGTTGCACGTGCCGGCGGTCGAGGCCCGGCACTGGCGTTATCCGGTACGACGCCGCGCGCTGCTGGGGGCTGCCTTGGACCTGCCTCTGGGCTCTTCCGGCAACTGGGATCTGGGCGCGTCGGCCAGTGCCGATTTCTTCGGTCAGGAGATCGACCCCCGCGGACCGGATCGTTGGGGAGCTCCATTGGTGGCCGGCGAGGACTACGAGAAGAGCCATGACCGCACGGGTTTCGGTCGCCTGCGCCTGACCCGGTGGCTGGACTCGTCAGCCAGCCTGGCGTTGCAGGGATCGGCCCGCCACACCCGGCACACCGAGACCGTGGTAGTCGGTGGTCCCGAACTTGTGTACAGCCAGTGGTTGACCTCCGCCGCCGCCGAGGGAGAGGTCCATTTTGCCACCGCCTGGAACCTCCGCGCGGGCCTGGGCTGGGACCATGCCACGACCCCCGAAGCGGGAGACAAGACAGCCAATGATCCCGCCAGTGCCGGCGCGTTGAATCTGCGACTGACCCGGGAGTTGGGCAGGACCTCCACCGTCTACGCCGCCGCCAGCCGGCGCAGCCGTTTCCCGTCCCTGCGTGAGAGTTATTCCGGGGCCCTGGGCAAGTTCGTGCCCAACCCCGAGTTGGGTGCCGAACGCCAGGACCAGGTGGAACTGGGCGCGGCTTGGCGAGGCAGCTCGTTACGTTTGGAGGGGGCCGCTTTCCTGGGCCGCCTGACCGATGGTATCGAAAAAGTTTCCGAGGGCGACAACCAGTTCAAACGCGTGAACCGTGCGCGGATCCGCGTTCCCGGCGTGGAGTTCATCGGTACCTGGACCCCGGTATCGCATTGGGAACTGCACGCACAGCACACCATCCTGGTCGCACGCGTCGAGGATGACGCCCTGCCCGACAGCCCCGCCGAGGATCGGCCTGACTACCAGTCCCTGGCCGGTCTGCGCTGGCACCCGCCCTCGGGAGCAAACGCCGGGATCGAAGCCCGCGTCACAGGTCCGCGCTGGAGCGCCGACAGCTCCCTGCCAACGGGCATGATGACCCGCCTGCCCGCCGGCGTGACCTGGCACCTGCGGCTGGCCTGGCACTGGGTGGAGGTCCCCGGCTCGACCAGCGACATCGAACTGCACCTGCGCCTGGACAACGTCTTTGACCAGCGGGTGGACGACCAGGTGGGTCTGCCCGGAGCCGGACGGGTGCTCAGTGGCGGCATCAATCTGACGCTCTGAGGTTGCCGGTTCCGCTGCCCGCTGACAGGATTTTCCCTTGCCATAGACCATCCGGTCCCTAGGGTTGGGGCTGGTGACATCATCGTGCGGTAGATGCGGATCCCCGCACCCGACCCCCGGCGCACCGTCTGCGCGCCCGGAGGTCTTTTTCTTTGAGCAGCAGGAATGGAAGACTCATGATCGAGAATGGCAAGACCGTGAAGGTCCACTACAAGGGCACCCTGGCCGACGGTACGGTGTTCGACTCCTCCGATGGCCGTGACCCCCTGGAGTTCGAGACCGGCTCCGATCAGGTCATCCCCGGCTTCGAGGCCGCCGTCGTGGCCATGTCCCCCGGCGACACCACCACCGTCACCCTGGAATGCGAAGACGCCTACGGTGAGCGCCGGGACGAGATGCAGGGCCAGGTACCGCGGGAGAGCATGCCCGACGACATGGAACTGGAGGTCGGCATGATGCTGCAGATGGAGACCGAGGACGGTCCCATGCCCGTGCGCGTGATCGAGGTGGACGACAGCGCCGTGACGCTGGACGCCAATCATCCCCTGGCAGGCGAGGATCTGACCTTCGAGTTGACGTTGGTGGATATCGTCTGAGCGATATGCTGATTGGGAATGATAATGATGTGGGCCCGGATATGACGATTCGGGCCTGCTCATAACTCTGAAATCGTCGTTTCATATCAGCGGAACATTGCTTTCGGAGATCCAGGACTCTGGCTGCCGTTTGAGAATCGTCCCCGGTGGAATATTTGGACGGGACACCTACCTGAAGAGGGTCTTGATGTCCCCGAGAGAGGCCGAGAAGTACAATCTACCTGTATCGGGCCTTGAAACTTCCGAATGACTGCTTCTCCGCTGCTACCGGATCGGTAAGGATCGGGTCGTAATTGACGAGTATATGGAGCTCCGGGTCGTCGTTGCCGTCGTGGATCAGGGAGTCGAGTTGGGCGGGTGTGCCGTCGTCGAACCAGTAGTTGGAGCCCAGGTTAATTATCGCGTCGTTTCCGGCTCGGTAAGAGGTTGTCGTGACGAGGTACTGATCACCGATTCGTCTAATATGATTGTTATGTGCAATAAGCGACGCACGGTCGCCGAGGGCGAAGATCGTGTCCCAATCCGTAGGCCCAGAAAACTCGTTCCTTTCAGCGTAGACGAGAGACCCACTTCCGACTACCGAAACGTTTGCGCCCCCGCCACGAAATACGTTACCCCTAACGATAACGGTAAGACGAGGTGGGCTCAAAGTATCAACATAGATACAGGACACAGAAACGTCGCTTTGGACATCGCAATCTTCTACTAGTCCCTCCGACATGAAGTATGTGACCAATCTACCGTTGGCCACCGTACAAAGTCTCACTACTCCGTTCCGCGTACTGCCGAAGTAGATATCCGCATTGGTAAACTCACAATTTTCGATCACACCGTGGTCAGCATTGAATATCCCAACAGCGTGATCAGCAAAGCCGTTGAAACTACAGTCGCGTACGCTACATGTATCAGGATCCTGAATAAGTAGTCCATAATCACCTACTAAAAAATGCGCCCTTTCTGCGTAGAATCTGCCTCGCCCCGCGACAATGCTAAACTTGAGGTTTTCAAAGGTCAAGTTCTCCACACGGACATCCGCGGGTCCATGCTGGTGAATCCCCTGTGGTCCCGCTCCCACTGGAGAATAGCTTGTCGGGCCGATAATCACTTCGTCGGCACTGGTCCCGATGAAAGACAGGGACCGCTCATCCTCCCAGTATACGACCGACGTGCTACTCATGGAGCCGCGGACCTGCAGGTCATCATACCGCCCCGGCCCGATCAGTATCGTATCTCCGTCGGTCGCGGCGTCCACGGCATCCTGAATCAGTAGATACTCCCCCGAACCGTCCTGTTCCACGCGTAGCACACCGGCCGCAGTCATGCCGGTTGACAGTATCGTTGTTACGAGGAACAGGACGACTCTGGTTCGCATCATAATATTACTTAACAAT
>QNDV01000338.1 GCA_003646045.1 bacterium | reverse complement strand
GGAGTGAGCGGGCCTTCCACTACCGGACGACCCTGGCCTTCGCCACGGGGCACCCTGACCCGTCGTTGCTTTCTCATGACACTTTCCAGCAGCATCCCGATGGCGTTGACCAGTGGCGCGAGTACACGCTGCTCATGGAACCGGTCTATGGCTTCATGTACCGCCTGGCCGGTGACCCCTCCCGTCCGGTGGTGGAGTTCCTGCTGAAGCTGGTGCCGCTGATACACGTCCTGGCGATGCTGCCCCTGTTCGTGGTGGCACGCCTGTTGGGTGTGCGCCGTCCCGCTGCCGTGGCCGCGGTACTGGTGGCTGCGACCTGCGGCCCGGCCCTGACCCGCCTGGCCGGTTCGTTGCTTCTGAAGGAGACCTTCTCCCTGTTGCTGCTGTGGCTGTTTCTCGCCCTGCATCTGGCGGCCTGCAGAACCGGGCGCACCTGGTTGCGGGTCGGTGCCGCGGTGATGCTGGTGCCTCTGCTGGCCTCCTGGCACCTGGCCCAGTACCTGGCGCTGGTGGTGCTGGGGGCCACGGCCCTGTCCCGTGCCGTCTCGGGCGATGGTTCCGAGCGGCGTGCCTGGATGTTGCCGGCAGGTTATCTGGTGGCAGCCCTGGTGGCGGGTATGACGCCGTCGCTGGCAGCTCGCCATTTCCTTCTGGATTCCCTCTTCGCCCTGGTGGTGGCCTGGCTTGTAGCTGAAATCGTGGCGTCCCGGATGCCGACAGGGCGGGCCCGGTCCCGCCTGGGCTTGCTGGCGGGAAGTGTGGTGCTGCTGGTGGGGCCCACCCTGGTCTGGCCGGGCCACGGCGGAGACTACGGGCATGTGGGGGGACTGCTGGCGGCGAAGCTGAGCCATGGTTTCCGGCTGCCGGAAGATCCCGAACTGCTGTCCTTCGCGGTGCGCCTGTTCTGGACCCACCCCTTCCACACGCCGCCACCGGCGGAGATCTGGGCAGGAGTCGGGGCCCACACGGTACTCTTTATGGGCGCCATGGTGTGGGCGCTGGTGCTGGTCGTACGCCCCGGGACCACGTCCCTGCGTCGGACGGTGCTGCTGACCTCACTGGTTTTCGCCCTGGCCTGGTTGGCGGTGGCCCGTCTGGGTGTGGTCTTCGTGCCATTCGGTGCCCTGATTGTGGCCATGGCAGCCGACGACCTGGCCGGCCGGAGATCACCCTGGTGGCCGGCGGCGGTGCTGGCTGGTGCGGCGATCTTCAACCTGAACACCGTCCTGGCCGAGCCACTGTCCATAGCGCGGGAAGTGCGCGCCGGCAGGCCGGCCAGACTGCAGACCGGCGAGGATGCGAGCCTGCCCGCACGGGTGGAACTTCTGCGCTGGGTGACGCGGTACACGCCGGGTCCCGGCAGCGCGGTAGCGGGAAAGCCGTCGACGTTCCTGGCGGGCATCGCCCTGTCCCCCCAGCTGCTGCTGTACACCGGGCGCCCCGTGGTGCTGAATTCCCAGTTCGAAAATGAATCCATCAGGCAGCGATATGAGCAGTTCCTGGAGGCGCTCTTCGCTCGGGATCCATCCCGGTTGCATGACCTGGCCCGGCGGTACGATGCCGACTATCTGATCCTGCCCCTCAAGGCGGCCACGGCGGACAGAACCCACACCCTGGCCTGGCTGGCGGCGGCCCCAAGGCCGCTGCACCGGGAACAGACCGCGGTGAGGCTTCACTTCGAACCAGAAAGCGTGCCCGGCTTTCGTCCCGTATGGGACAACGACCGGTATCGCATCTTCCAGGTGTTGAAAAGCGGGGGGATAGCCGAACCCGTGGTCTGGACCAGGGGGTTCAGCCCCGCCTGGGATGCACGCAACTACACGTACGTCGACGGCTACCTGACGGAACTCGAAAACGACCGCAAGTCCCTGGCGGCCTTTGCTCGCAGGGTAGAAGAGTTGCAGGGTCGCCAACAGCAGATTCTCCAAGCCCAGGCCCGGCGGTATCGGGACCGGCCGGACCTCATGACCATCCAGCGGCAACTTGCGTTGCTGCGGTTTGCCGACCAATGCGGTGAGGCAAATGACCCTGTCACCGCAGGGCACCTGGCCAACGGGGCCCAGGCCATCCTGGCGGGGATCGATCCGGCCACCGGACGCAGTGTGGCCTGGTCCCTGGGCGTCCTCCTGGATGGCAGCGCACGGGGCCCCGGTTGGCGTCAACTCCTGGCAGCTCACGGTGGTACGCCCCAACACCAGGCGGTGGCGGCGCAACTTGCGGCAGCCAGCGGTCGCTATGACGAGGCGGCGACACTTTTTGCAGCCGCCACCGATCGTTGGCCTGAGTCCTGCGGCGCCGGTTACGTGGCGGATCCGCTTCGTCTTCGCCTGTGGGACGAGACCGTGCTCTGGTTGGTGGCGGCGGGCCGCACCGGCGAGGCTCGCCTCAGGGCCGGCGAGTGGCGGACCTGCCTGGACGGAAACACGGCTGCCGGCAGTCCCGGTGATCTGGTGCGGCGATTGGCAGATGCGGCGGGCGATGATGGCCTCGCCGAACCGGCGCGTTGAAGTGATGATGCGAGAGGGATTCCCCAACCGTGAGGAGGCGGGGATGAGGAAGATGCTGCAGGCGGGTGGTCCAGCCATCACGATCCTGGTGGCCGGTTGTGCCGCGGCGCTAATCGCGGCACTGTCCATGTGATCCCCCCGAGCCTGGGACGTCTCGTACCGCTGACAGGCGGTGGTCGGCTGGCGCTGGTTGCGGTGGCGGTGATTTTCGTCGTCATGCGCGGCGCCGAGGCCAGGGGAACCGTTCCGTTCTGGGCCGCTTCCCGACTGGACGACCTGCTGATCATGCCGCTGCTGCTGACGGTGGTTCTTGCCGCACACCGTCTGGCCGGCCGCTCCGCAACCTGGGTCCTGCCTCTTGGCCACAGCCTGCCGGTGCTGGTGGCCTACTCCCTTTTCTTCGAGGCCATCCTGCCGCGATTGGACAGCCGCGCAATCTCCGACATCCTCGATGTACCGGCTTATGCCGCAGGCTGGCTCGTCTTCCAGTTCCTGCTCAACAAACCCGGCGAATCGACTGGCGACAACGGTCAATCGGACCGATCCTGATCGTCAGCATCACCATCACCCGACGCCAGGAGTTACACGTATGGATACGTTTGCCACTATTGCTGCACGCCGCTCGGTGAAGAAATTCGATCCGGCCCACCGTATGACCGAGGACGAAATGAACCGCCTCATGGAGGCCGTGATCCTCAGCCCCACCTCGTTCAACATCCAGAACTGGCGCTTCGTCCTGGTGACGGATCAGGACACCAAGGAAGCGATCAAGGCCAAGGGATGGAACCAGGACCAGTTCAGCGACTGCTCGCTGCTGGTGATCGTGTGCGGGGATCGGGGCGCCTACAACCAGGATCCGATGCGGTACTGGGCCAACGCCGCCCCCGAGGTTCGGGACATCCTGGTTCCCATGATCGTCGGCGCCTACGACGACAAGCCGGAACTGCAGCGGGACGAGAACATCCGCTCAGGCAGCCTGGCGGCCCAGACCCTGATGTTGGCGGCCCGGGACATGGGTTATGACAGTTGCCCCATGGTGGGCTTCGACTTCGAGGCCGTGGGCAGGATCATCGGCCTGCCCGCGAACCACGACATCGTCATGGCCATCACGGTGGGCAAGGCGCTTGAGGGGGCTCGTCCCAGGGGCGGTCAGCTGCCTCTGGACGCAGTGGTCGTACGGGATCACTTCTGAGAATCGTCCGCGTCCTGCTGGCCCTCGTTGAAAGGATTGTTGTAGTCATCGAATCCGGAGCCGGTGCGGGATACCTGGTGGCCGGCCCAGGTGTCTTCGCAGCGGTGGATCGCGTCGCCGGTGTGGTAGATGGCCAGCGCCAGGATGATGGCCGGCACGCAGTCGCGCAGAAAACCGCCCAGGACGCCAGGGTCCGGATCGAAACCGAATACCGGCAGCATGGCCTTGACCAGGACGAGGATCGCGGCCGCCAACAACAGGCGCGATG
>QNDV01000337.1 GCA_003646045.1 bacterium | reverse complement strand
TGACATGAATGAACAGGGCGCCGGGCAGGACCCGCGCCAGCCAGGGCAGGCACCAGTCGGCGATGAGGCCCTTCATCAACAGGGGCTTGTCACCTACCGCTTCCCAGGCAGCCAATTCGCGGCGCATTCCCGCCTCGTCCACCTCGGGCTCGGCCACCGGCGCGTCAGGCAGAAAGCGTCGCCACCAGTACCAGAACTCGTGGGGTTCCAGCAGGCCCTTTGTCTTGCCCAGATCCGATGTCCAGGGTTCGGGCCGGGCGTCCGCGCCCAGGGTCAGTTCGCCACGGTGGTCGCAGGTCGGATCGGTGAGCATCCGCAGGATCCGTTCACCCACCCAGGGTGCGGTGGGGAAACGTGAAACGAGATTCGTGGGATAGGTGAAGGCACCACCGGCGGCCAGCCACTGCATGGCCAGGGTGGTACCGCTGCGGGCATTACCCACCAGGAAGACCGTCGGGCGGGCAGGACCATCCGCCGCAGCCGGGGGCCGGTCCGAACCCACGGCCAGGTCCCGGGCCAGATCAGCCAGCAGTTGCTCCAGCTCGCCGTTGCGGGCGTGCTTGGTATTGCGCACCGACTCAGACATGGGCCGGCTCGGCATTGGCGATACGCTGGACTACCTCGTAGCGCGCACTGCGCAGGCGCTTTTCGTCGGCGGGCACATCCTGCCAGGCCGGCTTTTCCTGCCGCTCGAGAGGCAGCAGCTCGGCTTCCAGTTCGGCCAGCGAACGCGGATCATCCGTCTCGCAGTCGTAGCCGAAGAATGCCATGGACCCGGCACACATCCTTTCGACATACGCGGCCTCGGCGCCGGTCAGCCCCTCGCGCCACTTGGCGAAGTTGTCCCGCATCACGGGGCGGGCCACGTTCTTCCAGTCGTCACTGCGCGAGGCGTGCTCCCGCGACGCACCGCGACTGTGGAACTCGAGCATGGCCGGATCCATGTCCAGACCCAGGAACGCGCAGGTCTCGGCCAGTCGGGTCTCGGGATCGGTGACCAGTTGCTCGTAGGTCAGCTGATGAATGCCTTCGTCGGGACCGAGCCACCCCATGATCCTGACCAGCTCGTCCTGGTCGTTCTGCCACACACGGGCGGCGCGCACCACGTCGCCACGCAGGATGGGCGAGCGTTTCCAGGACAGTGCCATATCCCGCGGATCGCGAACCATGGCGACGATGCGCAAACCCGGGAAGGCTCGCTGCACGAAAGGCAGATAGCGGTGAAGGTGGTTTTCCTTGAGGAAGAGACTGGTCTTGCCGCCGGCCCGGGCCTCGGCTCGCAGAACACCTCGCAGCAGGCCGGGCAGATCGCGCCCGTCGGCCGCCTGGTCCAGTTCGTCCGCCGTCCAGGTGGTTCGCCACGGTCCCACGGTGGAGACCAGCAGGTCTACGGTATCGTCCAGCAGCCGGCGCCACTCGGCGGGATCGGCAGGGTCACCGTAGCGATGGCGGTTCTCGCCCAGCACCCGCACCAGATGGGCGGGCGTAGGGGCGCACACCGACCGGTGAGCGTCGAACATGCGACTGATGAGATTGGATCCGGAGCGTTCCGAGCACATCAGGAAGGTGAATTCCGGCGCCGGGATCACCGCGCCTCTCCCATATCCAGCACGAAGCCCTGGTCATCACCGCCGAATACGGGCTCAGGCGCCGCGACCACCGTCAGCAGACGAGCGCTGGAAGTCTGGTATAAACCGTCGGGCCCGGACGAAATCACCACCAGGCGCGGCTGCCCCGCGTCGTCCACCAGATGGATGCGATAGGGTCGGTACCAGGGATCGAGGGGAATCTCGTTCAGCCAGGGCGGCGCGGATTCCACGCTGCCCATGGCGCCCACCATATTGGCCTGACCCGCCACCGCCACGCCAGGGCCGGTCAGACAGGTGGGGTCCAGGCCGCCGCCGGCGTCCCGCGGGGGCCAATCACCGGTTTCGAGTCGATAATCCAAGGCG
Organism: bacterium; assembly: GCA_003646045.1. Next base: position 2,020 of record QNDV01000337.1, on the reverse strand, counting down.
GCACGGGCAATGATTTCAGCCGATACGACAGCTTTCCGGGCGCCGCCGTCGATATTGCTTCCCCGCAGCATGGGCACGACCACCAGCCCTATTACCCCGATAACGAGGGCGCCGAGGATCACCTCAAACCTTGTAACTTGTTTGTCCTGTTCCATTTTCGTCACCGGATTTCGTCAGTGCCATCCACAGCGGGCCCCCACCCTGCGTGGCGACCTCCGTCGGCGTCTTCAGCCGACTCGGGTACAGTGCAACTGGCGTTCCAGAAATGGCCGTTTCTCGTCAGCGACGCTGGGGAAATACGCCCTCGAGAGCCGCCCGCAGGATCTCCTTGATCTCGGGGCTGAAGTCCTTCCCCTGCATCCACTCGAGGTAACCGCGATCAGCGTCCCGCAACCGCGTCCCCCGCAGCTTGCCGAAGTTGAAGACGGCCTCCCCCTGATCGTCGAAGGCGAACTTGCGTGACCGGTCCACCCACTTGCCCTCGTCCGGATTGCAGAAACTGTGCAGTGCCTCGACCTCGGCCGGGACCTGTTCGTAGCGCCCCACCTGCGCGTCGAGCACATCGAGGGTGGCACGGGTATCGTTCAGCGCATTGTGGGCCCCCGTCATCTCTTCGCCACAGTAGAGCCGGTATGCCGCGCCCAGGTTGCGCGGTTCCATGGTGTGGAAGATGCGCATGGCGTCCAGGTGCCGAGCCCCCGCGAAGTCGGGTTTGCCACCGGCCCGGATCAGCTCTGCCTCCAGCAGGGGCAGATCGAAACGCACCGAGTTGAATCCGGCCAAATCCGCCCCGTCGAAACGCTGCTCCACCTCGGCCCGCAATTGGCTGAAAGTGGGCGCGTCCCTCACGTCGGCATCGGTTATGCCGTGTATGGCGCTGGCCCCGGGCGGTATGGGCTGCTCGGGATTGACCAGCGTTTCCCACTCGTCCCGCGCTCCATCCGGCTCGACACGAATCATGGCGATCTGGACGATGCGGTCCTTGTCCACATCGACACCGGTGGTTTCGAGGTCAAAAACCACAAGGGACCGTTCCAGGTGGAGATGCTGCATGGGCACGCCTTTCGCAAAAGTGGAGATATGGCATGATGGACCAGGTGCCGGATTGACGCAAGGGGGCGGGGTCGTGGCGCCGAATTCATGCCGATATTGCCGAGGCCCCGGTGACGGTCCCACCTCGCTCGTGCCGGAGGCGATGGCAGGCGGAGCAGAGGGTGGTGAGGTTGTCCGGATGGTTGGTGCCGCCCACTATGCGCGATTTCAGGTGATGAACCTCCAGAAACCTCGTGCGGCCGCAGCCTGGAGATTGGCACTTGTGTTGATCTCGGGATAGGACTTCGCGGCGGACCGATGGGGCGATGGTGGATTTGTTGCGTTCGCCCGGTTTGCAGATGATGGCGTCGCAGTGGAGGCGGGAGGATTCGGCGGGGCTTAGTGCGCGTTCGTCGTGGTCGGTTTGGACTGTCATGCGACCGGTTTTGGCGTTTTCGTGGACGTGGATCTGGACAGATGGACCAGTGGCGCGTGGCCCCCGGGGGCCTTCATTCTGTTCCACCAATGCATCGAGTGCTTCGAGCATCAGTTCGGCTGGATCTGTCGGGATCCCTCCCAATTTGTGAAGACGCTCAACCAGGGCGGCGCGGCGGGCTTCCTGTTCGGGAGTCAGCTCCAGGCTGAAGCGGATCGGGAGTTCGCGCGGGGCCACTACTGTAGGTTCCGACGGCAGCAACTCGCCCTGGTTGGGATCCACCTTGGCAGCGTTTTGCGCCTTCTTGACTTCGCGGACCAGCTGGTCGCGGGTGCCTGCAGCAGCCTCCAGCCAAACATCCTGCGTTGCCGGCGTAACCACCTTGATAACTTCCCGCGCCTTCGTATAGCCAAGATCGCCACTGACCACGGCGGCCTTCACTGCGGGAAGCGATTCAAGCTTCTGAGCCAACCGCACGAAATCCCGGGCCCGCGACTGTGAAAACCCCAGCTCGCGCACCGCATACTGGTTCATCGACGAGCATTCGAAGTC
>QNDV01000336.1 GCA_003646045.1 bacterium | reverse complement strand
ATCTCTTGCTCATGTAAGTCTCCGGGAACAAACACTGTAAGAGCCCGCTGCGAGCGGGACGGCAACTCTGGGGGTTCCGATGACCAAGGCCGAACTGGTGGAGATCATCGCCGCCGACACGGGCGTCAGCAAGAAGGACACGGCAGAGATCGTCGAGTTGATCATGACTAATATCGGCCGCGCTCTCGAGGAGGGCGACCGGGTGGAGTTGCGGGGATTCGGCAGTTTCAAGGTGAAACAGAGGGGCGAACGCCTGGCTCGCAATCCGCGCACCGGAGAGTCGGTGGTAGTGCCGCCCAAGCGGGTTCCGTTTTTCAAGGCTTCCAACGAGTTGAAGTCGAGGATGAATAAGGCGGATTAACCGTAAACGGTTTACGGGTTGTGGAAAACGCGACCACGGCCTATCTTGAGCGGTCATTCGTACGCAGGGCGGGCATTGACCGTCCTGCCGCCCCGGGCGACCTCTGGTTCCGCCGCGGGCACAGTTCAGGAACCCTGCCGGTTACATACCCGTGGGATCGTGCAAAGGATAGGTCACCATGCCGAACGGTCGGAAGCGCAAGCGCAAGAAGATTGCGACTCACAAGCGCAAGAAGCGTCTGCGCAAGAACCGTCACAAGAAGAAGTAGCGAGCCAGAGCGGCCGGTGCCCCCCGGGGCACCGGCTGGCCTGCTGGCTGGTGCCGGACAACCGTCGTGAATGCGCTGGATCCGGCAGTACATGTGACCAGGCAGTACGGATTATCCGGAAGGAACCGCCTCCCAATGACCGAGCAAGGCAGCGAGCGACGTGGTGCGAGACGGGTCGAGGCCCGGTTGAGCCTGCGCATCGATGTTCCGGAGGGCGAGGATTCATCCCGGACTGCCAACCTCGAGACCATCAATATCAGCACATCCGGTGCCTACTTCGAATCGGATCGTTTTCTGGCTCCCATGACCAAGTTGGCCCTCCAACTGGAACTGCCTGTCCTGGCAGCTGACGGCTCCTCTGGGACCGAGTATGAACTTGTCGCCTGCGAAGGCCTGATCGTACGCACGACCCCCGAGGAAGAGCAAGCCGACCCCGCCAAATATGAGGTAGCTGTCTTCTTCACCCATCTTGAGGCCGGCGCCGCCTCGGTACTGGAGCGGCATGTCGCCACCTTCATGCAACATGGCGACTGATTTTTCTGGTTTTCAGGCCTGATTCCCTTCAAGTAGCCCGTTTCCGGGCCGATTACTGACTTAACCGCAGAAGTCGCAGGACCCCCAGCAGCGAGGGAGCCGGACCGCCGTTATGGTCGAACCCCGGGAACGTAAAATTCTGGTCGTCGATGATTCGCCGCCCACCTGCCTCTACCTGAAGCGATTGCTTGAGCAGCGCGGCTACAACGTCGTGGTGGCACACGACGGCGCCACCGGTGCGCGCATGGCTCTCGAGGAACTCCCGGATCTGATCCTGCTGGACAAGGAAATGCCGGGGATGCACGGCTTCGATGTGAGCCGCATCCTGCGGCGGCACCAGGACACCAGCGGGGTGCCCATCCTGATGATCAGTTCGGAAAGCGATATTTCCGAGAAGATCCGCGGTCTGGAGATGGGCGCGGACGATTTCATAGCCAAGGGTATCAGCGGCGAGGAACTCTATTCCAAGATCCGCGCCTTCCTGCGTATCAAGGACCTCCAGGACCGACTGAAAAGCGAGAGCGACAAACTCAACCAGATCTTCCGTTTCCTGCACGAACCGGTGGCGATCTGCAGCGGCGACGATCGGGTGCTGCTGGCCAGCCAAGTCTTCCTGAGTATGATGCGCATGCCCCGCGAAGTCGCCGAATTCAAGACCATGACCGAGATCATGAACACGCTGCAGGTTCCGACGGAAACCATCGACCTGCTGCGCCGGGGCAGCCGCGAGAACATCCGCTTCAATATCGTTCTCGACGACGAGGTGACGAATCTGACCTGCCGCACGGCGCCCATCCGCCTCGATGCCGACGAGTCCGCGGTGGCCTACATCTTCCGCGATATAACGCAGGAGGTGGAGAACGAGCGCATGAAGGCGGACTTCCACAGCATGATCGCTCACGATCTGCGTTCGCCCATGAGCGTGATCCAGGGCTATGTATCACTCATGGCGTCTGGCAAGACGGGGGAAATGAACGAGACCCAGACCGAGTTCCTCGACAGCGTGAACCGCAAGATCGTCGAGATGACCGCTCTGCTCAACGATTTCCTGGACATGAGCAAGATGGACGCGGGCTTCGTCAACCTGAAGTGCGCGGATCTCAACCTGTGTGAGATCATCGCCGAGGTGGGTGAGGATCTCGAGCCCATGGCCGAAGGTGCCGGCGTCGCGCTCAGGGTGGATCTTCCCGAAGAGGGAGTGGGTGTACACGGTGATCCCCTGCGTCTGACGCAGATCCTGCGCAACATCCTGTCGAACGCCATCAAGTACAACGTGGAGGGCGGTTGGATACGCGTATCGGTGACCCCGGATGCCGAATGGGCGCGTGTCTGTATTGCTGACGGCGGTATCGGCATGTCGTCCGACGAATTGTCTGTGCTCTTTGAACCGTACACCCGCGGTTCTACCCAGCGACGGATCAAGGGCGTAGGTCTGGGCGTGGTGATCGTCAAGAAGCTGGTGGAAGCCCACCGCGGTGAAATCCACGTTATCAGCGAACCGGGCAAGGGCACCACCTTCACCTTTACGATCCCGGTCTCGGCACCGGCCGTGGGGTACCGGCAGCCCGCGGACAACCTGGAACCCGCCGCCAACTAATCACCCACCCCTGTACCGCTTCCGGCCACGGACCGCTGTTCATGGCGTTGGTATCTTCAACCGGGCAGGATCTGCCCATCCGGCAATATCTTCCCGACAGCCTGCCTGACTTCCCCTGAATGCCTCCATTGGCCCTTTGCAACTCGCCCCTTTGCGGCAAGTACTGCCTTCTGCACCGTCGTGGCGGATCAGGGTGGACGGCATATCGCTTGCGGATCCACTGCGGGAGCGCCAGGTGGCGGTCCGGAAGGAGTATTGCCGTGATCAGGAGTCTGGGCCGGGCCGAGAACGCCATGCAACTGGAGCAGGCGCGCATCGATGTCTTGGCCAACAATCTGGCCAACGCGAATTCAGTGGGCTTCAAACAAGTGCTCATGCGCACGATCCAGCCCCAGGCCCCCGTTGCCGAGAACGGCAGGATTCGGGTACCAGCCGGGGGCAACCTGAATGCTCCCATGCTTCGCCAGGCCGTGGACACCCGTCCCGGACCCATGCAGTCCACCGGGCGCGATACGGATATCGCCATCATGAGTCGAGGCTTTTTCGTGGTGAAGACGCCGGACGGTGATCGCTACACCCGGGCCGGCTCGTTTGCGGTGGATGACCAGAAACGACTGATCGTACCCGGTGGCGGGCTGGTACTGGGGGATAGCGGTCCTATCGACCTGGGCGAAGGCAACTTCGCGTTGTCGTCCGACGGCAGCATCACAGTGGACGGACAGGCCGCCGGGCGGCTGCGCATAGTCGACTTTCCTGACGCTACGGCGCTTCAGCGCCAGGGGGCGAACCTGTTCTCTGCAGAAAACATGGAGCCCGTGACAGTGCCGCCGGCGGAGATCGCCGTGGCCCAGGGGCACGTGGAGGGCAGCAACGTCAGCCCGGTGGAGACCCTGATCGCCATGATACAGGCCCAACGCGCCTTCGAAGTACAGAGCAAGGTCCTGACCACGGAGGACCAGATGCTCGACAAGTCTGTGAACACCATGTCCCGGGTCGGCCGGGGCTAGCGAGAGGTAGCGGCGAATGATCAGAGCCATGGGCACCGCAGCGTCGGGCATGAAGGCCCAGCAGCTGAATATCGATACCATTGCCAACAACCTGGCCAACGTCAATACGACGGGCTTCAAGAAGAGCCACGCGGAATTCCAGGACCTGCTCTACGAAAAGGTGGTACCAGGCGGCCAGGTGGATGCCGAGGGCCGAGCGCGTCCCACCATGGT
>QNDV01000335.1 GCA_003646045.1 bacterium | reverse complement strand
GCGGCCACGGTTTCGGCGTCGGCGGCCCGGGCCAGTTCGATCAACGGTTCGGCATCGTCAGACACAAGAATGCGGTCGGTCAGGTGATGGCGCCGCACTTCGTCAAAAAAAGAAACGAAGGCCTCGGCCAACCCCGGAGCCGCGGCGTCCCCGCCCTCCAGCCAGTCGGTACCGCGCAAGCGATGACCCAGCAGGATGGCGCGAATACGGTCGTCAGGCAGGCTGACATCGTCCAGACCCAGGGCCGAGCCGCGCTCATCGGCCCACTGGCTGTCGGTAACGATCCTCGGCAGCAACAACGCATCACGGCCGGATTGTTCCAGTAGATGATGTCCGAGATCGCGGCAGGCGCGGGCAGACGGCAGCAACACCAGGGCCTCGGCCAGATCGCCCTGGTCGGCGCCCGGCAGCTCCGCCAACAACAACCCGGCTACCCTGACCAACAGGTCATCGGCAAAGGGAACAGGCATCTGGTGGCGGGACATGGTGGTGATCGACCTCGGCTTCGGCCTCGACTCGGGGATGAAGAACAGCCTCGCAGTCGCAGCCTAGCACAACCCCTGCCGTCGGCCCACTGTCACCGGCCGGCAGCGCGGAAAGGCTGGCACCCTGTAAACGGTGTTCCACCGCCAAAAGCAAGCACTTGTCAGTGGGCCATTTATATCCGAGCGGACCAATACGTCTTTGAATTCGAGGTATTGAAGTTAATTTTCTAACAAAATGTGACGCATTCGTGACACGCACGGGCTCTTTATTGTTGTAAATTGTCGCCCACACATGATTTGACCGGAAGGACCCCGCTTGAGCAACAACCCTGAGATCTGCCGCATCGGCAGCCGCGGCAGCGATCTCGCCCTGTGGCAGGCCCACCATATCCAGGACCGGCTGGGCGAGCTCGGCGTCAAGACCGAACTCACCATCATCAAGACCCGGGGTGACCGCATCGACGACGTCCCCTTCTCCAAGCTGGAGGGCAAGGGCTTCTTCACCAAGGAGCTCGAGGACGCCCAACTGGAGAACCGCGTGGACATGGCCGTGCACTCGTTGAAGGACCTGGCCACCGGCCAGCCGCCCGAGCTGGAGCTGATCGCCATGGTGGGTCGCGAGGATCCCCGCGAAATGCTGCTGGCCCGGCCCGAGGCCATCGACCCGGACCGTGAGAAGGCCGGAGATGTGCTGCCCCTCAAGCAGGGCGCCATACTCGGCACCAGCGCCGCGCGTCGACAGGCCCAGGTGCTCAGCCTGCGGCCGGATCTCGAGATCAAGGACTTGCGGGGCAACGTCCCCACCCGCGTGAACCGGTTGCGCGAGGGACTGTACGACGCCATCCTGCTGGCGGCGGCCGGACTGAAACGGCTGGAGCTGGATGTGTCCGACGTGTGGACGCGTCCCCTGGCGGTGGACGCCTTCGTCCCCGCGCCGGCGCAGGGCATGCTGGGCATCCAGTGTCGACGTGGTGACGCCTGGGCGACGGTGCTGAAGAAGCTCGAGTCCGCCGAGGCGGCCCGGGGCGTGGCGGTGGAGCGCGAGCTGCTCGAACGACTCGAAGGCGGTTGCCAATTGCCCTTCGGCGTAAACCTGCACCAGGACCAAACACAGTGGCGCCTGGAGGCCTTTCTGGCCAAGGCAGCCGATGATCCCGCGCCCCTGCGTTTCACCCTGGAAGGAGCGGACCCTGTCGCTCTGGGCGAAGAAGCCTGGAGCCGCCTGCAGCCCCATCGCAAGGACGCCTGACCGTGGACCGACGCCGCATCGTATTGACCCGGCAGGCGGAAGCGAACCGGCCCTGGGCCGCGCGCCTGCGCACTGCGGGATACGCGGTGCTGGAGTTGCCGCTGCTCAGATTCGAACTCCTGCCCGCGCCGGCGGAACTGGTGGTCGCCGACTGGTTGCTGTTCACCTCGCCCCAGGGTGTGCGTGCTTTTACGGGAGCAGGACTATCGAAGGGCAAGGCCCGCGTGGCGGCCCTGGGCACCGGTACCGCCGCGGTCCTGACCCAGGTCGGCCTGACGGATCATCTGGATCTGGAGGCCCGCGACGGCTCCGAGTTGGCCTCCGCCTTCGTCGCCGCCGTGGAAGCCCCGGCCCGGGTCGTGTTGCCCGGTGCCCAACGGCGTCTGGAGGAACCCCGGGCCACTCTCGAGACGGCCGGGTTCGAAGTGGCTGAACTGCCGCTCTATGAAACCGTGGCCCTGACGCGGGACGACCTGCCCACAGCACCCTTTACCGGGGGCGACGTGGTATTTTTCTGCAGCCCGTCCGCCGTGGGCGCCTTTGTCGGCGCCTGGGACGAGCGTCCGGACTGCGTGGCCATCGGCGAAACCACGGCGCCGCCGCTGCGCGCAGCCGGCTTCGCCCCCGCGGTGGCCGAACAACCGAACCTGGAAGAAATGGTCCGGGCCGCAGGCCTGGAGCCCATACCTGCACCTTCAACTGCGGAGAGTGGATCATGAACCTGTCCGACCGGCCGCGCCGCCTGCGCGCCACACCCGCCATGCGCGAACTCGTCGCCGAGACCAGCGTCGAGGCCCGCCATCTCATCACGCCCCACTTCGTGGTTGAAGGCAGCGGCGTGAAAGAGGAGATCGGCTCCATGCCGGGTGTATTCCACGTAACGCCCGACACCCTGATCGAAGAGGTGGAGGCGGACCTGGACCTGGGCCTCAAGACCCACCTCATGTTCGGCATCCCCGACCACAAGGACGCCACAGGCTCGGGTGCAGTGGCGGACAACAACGTGGTAATGCGCGCGGTGAGCGGCCTCAAACAGAAGTTCGGCGACGATGTCATCACCGTCACCGACGTCTGCCTGTGCGCCTTCACCGACCACGGCCATTGCGGCTTCGTGAAGGACGGACGCATCCTCAACGATCCGTCGGTGGAACAACTGGCGAAGATGGCCCTGACCCACGCCAGGGCCGGTGTGGACATCGTCAGCCCCAGCGACATGATGGACGGCCGGGTCGGCGCCATTCGCGAGTTGCTGGACGAGAACGACTACACCGACACCAGCATCCTGGCCTACAGCGCCAAGTATGCCAGCGCCTACTACGGCCCCTTTCGCGACACCTGCGACAGCGCCCCCCAGGGCGACCGCAAGAGCTACCAGATGGACGTGCGCAACAGCCGCGAAGCCGTACTCGAGACCATCCTGGACCTGCAGGAAGGCGCGGACATGGTCATGGTCAAGCCCGCACTGGCCTACCTGGACATCATCACCCGCGTGCGGGCCGAGGCCCTGTGCCCGGTGGTCTGCTACAACGTGTCGGGCGAGTACTCGCTGGTGAAGAACGCAGCGGCGGCGGGCCTGGTGGACGAGGCGGCCATGGTGCGCGAGAACCTGCTGGCCATGCGGCGTGCGGGCAGCGACCTGATCATCACCTACCACGGGCGCGAGGCGCTGCAGAAGGGCTGGATTTGAGATGAGCAACGCCAGTTGGTGGGCAAGAGCCACCGAGGTCCTGCCCGGTGGCGTCAACAGCCCCGTGCGTTCCTTCAACTCGGTACCCGGCGACCCCCTGTTCTTCAGGGAGGCCGCCGGCTGCCGCTTCACCGACGAGGACGGCAAGTCGTACATCGACTGGTGCCTGAGCTGGGGCCCGCTCATCCTGGGGCATGCCGACCCCGACGTGCACGCCGCCGCGCTGGAAGCCATGGGCGAGGGCGCCAGCTTTGGCGCTCCCAGCCGTCGCGAAGTGCTGTTGGCCGAGGCCTTCCTGGCCCGCCTGCCCCACTTCGACCAGGTGCGCTTCGTAAGCAGCGGCACCGAAGCCGTCATGAGCGCCATCCGCCTGGCCCGGGGTTTCACGGGTCGCGATATCACGGTGAAATTCACCGGCTGCTACCACGGACACGGCGACGCCTTTCTGGTGCAGGCGGGTTCGGGCGCGGCCACCTTTGGCGTGCCCAACAGCCCCGGTGTTCCCGAAGCCGTGGTTCGCGAGACCCTGGTCGCCGAGTACAACGATCTGGCCGAGGTCG
>QNDV01000334.1 GCA_003646045.1 bacterium | reverse complement strand
TGCCAAGCGATCCAAGGGAGTGATATCTGATGTAGTAAATCCCTGCGAACGAGCGAAACGATCAAACAACAATCGCCCCCAGCCATCGGGCAGGCTGTCATTGAATACACCAGGCAAGCCTTCAAACAGGCCATATTCAAAGCTGGAAACACCGGGCTTGAGAGGCAAGCGCAGTGGGGATATTTCCAGACCGCGATCAATCAAATTGCGGTCATACTCAAAATAGATCGTGCGGTTCCGCATGGCCAAACGCCCAACAGGATTGACACTACTCCCAAAGTTCAGACCGACTTTTATTTCTTTTACGATGGGCAATGGGCTCATCTGCGTTTGCCCCTTTTGCGAGTGGGGGCATTATCGGCTGCCAACACTTCATCAATTGAGGTGAATTCTGATTTTTCCATTTTTGTCGCTTCGAGAATATCGTCCAAACTGCCAAGTACCATCTGAAGCTTCAAGTATGACTCCAATGAAATGGTATGTTTTTGTTCAAATTTGCGAAGCGTTGGCAACGGCACACCAGAACGTTTGGCAAGCCCCTCTTGGGTAAGGTCCATCTCCAAACGCCGCCTGCGAGTGTTTTCGGCTAGTATTTTCTGCGCTTTTGCGGAAGTGGTTAATAACACCAGAGTACCTCCTAGGTTCTTTTTATCATCCTTAATAATACTATACTATTATTTATAGAGAGTTTCAAGTGAATCTTTGCATCACCTTGAATCGGATCTTGCGAGTCTCAAAAAAACACCTGTCCCTACCGTTTAATCCATCCGCATAAAATGTCGGTGGCGGCCGGGAGCAAGCAGCCGATTTGAGCATGGTAGGGACCCATTATTACGAAGAACCCAAGGTCGAATAGTGATTTCTGTTGCTGGTTTTCAGCCTCCGCTGAATCGGTGAATCCTTCTCCAGCCCCAGGTGCGTTCGCGACCCATGGTAGTAGGTGAAATACTCTTTCAGAATCCGTCGCAGATGTCTCTCGTTGAGCACGATGATGTGGTCCAAACATTCCCGCCGAACCGACCCAATGACTCGTTCGCAATATCCGTTCTGCCAAGGCGATCGACGGGAGATCACAATTTGTTTAATCCCGAGATTCTTAATCGTTTCGACGGCCTTTTGCCCGTAGATTCCGTCTCGATCCCGGATCAAATATCGAGGTGCCGTATCAAATGGAAACGCCTGAGTGAGTTGAATGCTAGCCCATTCCGCCGTTGGATTTGTTGTAACGTTGAAGTGGATTACGCGCCGCCGGTCGAGCGACAGGATCAGGAAAACGTAGAGTGTTTTGAACGTTGCTGTGTGAACGGTAAAGAAATCGACGGACGCCATATCCGACAAGTGATTTCTGATGAAGGTTCGCCACGTTTGCGCAGATGGTCCAGGATACCGAACCATGTATTTGGCGATGGTGGTTTCGCAGATATCGTACCCTAGTTTGAGCAACTCTCCGTGTATACGAGGTGCGCCCCAGAGCCGGTTCTCCAAAGACATCTGCCGAATCAACGAACGGACCTCAGCAGTTACTTTTGGTCTGCCTGGCCCTTGTTTGCTTTTCCATTGCCAATAGAGTCGCCAGCCTTTTCGATGCCAGCGGATAACCGTATCTGGCTGGACGATAGACAGGTGTTGCCGCCAATCTGGGAGAAAATGGGATAAAAGAGCCCAGAACGCCCAGTCCGACGGGTTCAGGCGGGATCGTTTGCTGTTTCTCTGGAGCACCTCGAGCTGGTGGCGGAGGGCCGTGTTCTCCAGGGCCAGGGAACGGCGGGATTTGAGCAAGGTCAAGAGGAGCAGCAGGAGTTGTTTGAGCATAATTGGGGATATCGACGTGAAATGCTAAGTCGTTAGTTTTCAGTGCGGACCGAATATTTGGTAGGCACAGGCAGCTAAAAGTCGTAGCGCACGCCGAGGCTTACGATGTTGTCGTCATAAATCCGGTAGTTTTCGACTCGAAACTCGCCCCACTCGGCGTGCAGGCGGATTTTCTTGTTGAATCGGTACTCACACCCCACAGCCCATGCCGTGACCTTGGGAACCTGTAGCGCTTCGTCGCCCAGATCACTGTAGATCCGTCGCGCGATCAGGCCACTGCCGGAATCGTCGGTGCCGGCCTGAGCCTTCAGCAACCAGCTGCCAAGACTGTATTTCGCACTGACAAATACACCGCGGCCATCCCGGTCTTCATTGGCTACGGCATCAGGACTAACCATTTTGGTGTCCTGCACCAGGCACCCCAATACCCAGTTTCCTGTTTTCCACTGCACAACCAGGCGTGCGGCCCTGATGTCCTCGATGCCGTCACCATATGCGGCCGCGAGATAGAGTTTCTGTTTGCTGAAAAATTTGTCGCCGGAACTCACAGACAATTGGTAGTTGCCGTTGTCTCGGCGTGGGTCAGCCTCGGCGTAATACTCGTCTTCGAGCAGGAGGCTGGCGCCGGCCTTGAGCCCCTGCCATGTCGGCGATTTGTATTCAAGGGAGTCGCCATGCCTCTTGTCGCCGGCCATCAGGCGGTCGTGCTTTGTGCTGTAGTTGTCGAAGGCGTCGACGAAGCCCTTGGCCATCTTCAAGACCGGATCAATGCGTCCCACGGCAAGGCGGCCGTAGGGTCCGGCCAAACCGATATAGGTGGGACGCGAAGTCAGGGGAGCCCTGGCGTTGTCCTGGTCTTCGGCGGCGACCCCGACTTCAACCCGATAGAAAAAATCCCACCGCGGGCCCAGCGGCTCGGTGCCGCGAATTCCCAGTCTGGTGAAGTTGTTCTCAAAAGAGAAGCCGGCGACTCCGTTGTGGGTGGCGCTCCCATGATCGGCGTAGGTCAGGGAGTAGTCCAGGCGTCCGTAAAAGCTAAACTCCTGCCCGACACCCGGTGAGGCGAAAAGGTTGATGAAGAAGAGGCAAATCCAGAACTTCCCCGAATTTGTCGGCATGGTAATCCTCCTGCAGCTGAGAATACTCCGGCGGGTTCATCCGGGCAATGCCTACTACAATTATTGAGAATGGCTTTGTGACAATAACGGTACTCTGTTATCATTCTGAAAAAGAGCATGCCCGAATCGAAATAAGGATGTGGTATGTCTGCAATGGTTTTGTTGGTAAAATTCAGGCCCCTGTGTTTTTTGGGATGGCTCACGCTATCAGTATTTCTTATGCCAACACCTGGCCATGCCGAAGCGGCATCGCAGGACTCCTTCGTTCTCCAACTCAAGTGGAAACACCAGTTTCAATTCGCCGGTTATTATGCGGCTGAAATGCAGGGCTATTTCACAGATCTGGATCTGGATGTCCGGCTGGTCGCCGGTGGACCAGGAATTTCGGTCGCGGATGAGGTTGTTTCGGGACGTGCTGCCTACGGAGTGCTGGCCTCTGAATTGGTCAGGGAACGTGCCCTTGGTCAACCCGTGGTTCTTCTTGCGGTCATTTTTCAACATTCGCCCCGGTCCATAATTGTCCGGGCGGATTCTCCGATTCATCACCCTGCTGACCTGGTCGGTCAGCCGTTCATGCTCAACCGCAGCGAGGACGCGGAGCTCCTGGCCATGTTCAAGATAGAGGGTGTTGCCCTCGACAGCCTGAATATTCTGAACAAAAACAAAACGGCCCTCGACAAGCTGCAAACAGGTGAGATTGCGGGCATGAATGGCAGCATTGCCAACCAGCCCTTTACTCTCCAAAAAATGGGTGTTCCCGTGCGCCTGATCAGGCCCGAAGACTACGGCATCGATTATATCGGAGACAGCCTTTTCACTTCGGAACATGAGCGCAAAGAGAACCCTCGTCGTGTGGGTGCCGTCAGGGACGCCGTTCTGAAAGGCTGGCGCTATGCTCTGGACAATCCGAATGAAACAATTACCTACATTTTGGCGAACTACGAGACCGGCAAGACCCGAGAGCAGCTGCTCTTCGAGGCGGCGGCCTTGCGATCGATAATATTGCCGGATTTGATAGACCTGGGTCACGTCAGCCACGGCCGTTTGGGTCGTA
>QNDV01000333.1 GCA_003646045.1 bacterium | reverse complement strand
CAGCCTGCCCGGCGGCATCCAGGAATGGCTGAGCTTCTATTTCAAGAGCCCGGTCATGCCCGCGGGCCTCAAGGCCGAGCACGACCTGTTCATCCAGCAGACCAAGTTGAAGAACACCCTGCGCTGGATGATGGGCGAAGAAGTGATAACCCACCTGGGTCGCGAGTACTACGAGGAGTAGCCGCTTCCCCAGTGAACGTTCGCCGAGACGCCGGCTCCGGTCCCGCACCGGAGCCGGCCTTGCACCAGCCGGAACCTGGAGATGTAGTGCGAGACTGGAATCTGGAAGTCATGGCCGTCGGGCCATTGCAGATGAACGCAGTCCTGTTGACGGCTCCGGGACCCGGGTCCGGACCCGGCGAAGCCATCCTCATCGATCCCGGCGAGGAACCGGAGCGCCTGCTAGCCGCCATTGGCGCCTCCGGTTGTCGGCTCGTGGCGCTTCTGGCCACCCACGGCCACTTCGACCATGTGGGTTCGGCAGCTCGTATCCAGCAGGATTGGGACCTGCCCCTGCGCTGCCACCGGGGCGACCTCGAGTTCATACGACGTCTACCGGAAATACAGGCCCAGTACGGTTTCCCGGCGTCGGCGATCCCCCGCTGTGAACCGGATCTCGACGACAATACCACCATTCCCTTTGCGGACGGCTTCATTGAGGTCCGCCATGTGCCCGGTCACTCGCCGGGACAGGTCATGTTCGTACTGCCGGGGCATGCCGTAGTGGGAGATTGTGTTTTCCAGGGTTCCATCGGGAGGACGGATCTGCCGGGGGGCGATTTCGATGTCCTGGCAAAAAGTATCCGGGAGCGCATCTACACACTCCCGGACGATACCGTGATTGTGGCGGGGCACGGTCCCGATACTTCTGTTGGTCGCGAGAAGACCACCAACCCCTTTGTACAGGGCTGAACGCGCTATTTGGCCGCCTCGGCCGCGGCTTCGTTGGCCTCGCGCTTTTCGACCTTCTTCTTCTCCAGCTTCTGGTGCTTCTTGAGGAATTCCTTCTTGATCCAGTCCCGGTAGAGACTCGCTCCCAGGCAGCCCGAGTCGTAGGCGTAGATGCTCTGGAAGTTTGCCGGAGCCTCCTCGATCTTGATATTGCTGGTGATCACCGTCTTGAAGATGTCCGCCGCCGGGTAGACCTGGCCCAATTCACGCCGTACCTGCCGTTGCACGGGGGTACGTCCGTCCTTCTGGGTCAGCAGCACACCCAGCAACTCGAGCCAGGTGTTCTGGCGTTCCTTGATCTTCTCGATCAGGGCCTTGAGTTGGTACAGCGTGGGCACGGCCAGTCCGTTGCACTGGGTGGGGATCAGGGCATAGTCCGCCGCTACCAGCGCGTTCTGGGTCAGTACACCCAGGTTGGGCGGCGTATCGATGATGATCCAGCCATAGGACGTGGAAAGGGAATCCACCACCTTGGCCAGCCGGTCATTGATCTGGGTCTTGGCCATGCTCTCAAGAGAGGGATTCGCCGGCAGGATGTCGATGTTCTCGTCGTAGATCGTGGACGCTATGCCGTCCTGGGGCGTAATAGCCCGCCTGAGCACATCAAAGACGCTGCGTGCCGGGGGATCGCCGTCCAGCTTACCCAGCAGGGTACTGGTGGCGCAGCCATGGGGATCCATGTCGATCAGAAGGCAGGAGGATGTGACATCGCTGTAACGGGTCAACCCGGCCGCCAGATTGATGGCTGTCGTCGTTTTGCCTGTTCCACCCTTGTGGTTTACTACCGCGATCACGTTGCTCATGGACGATTCCCCTGGATAGAGTCGAAAAACACCGATTTCGCAGTGAAACAATATACTCGCGAGGGCCTGTACTCGAAAGGAAAAACCGTGTCGCCGCCGCGATTGTCCTCCGAGGTGGACAATAATCCGGTCAGAAGTTCATCCTGCCCGGGTCCGGCGGTTCAGGATCTTGGTCTCTCGGTGGCGAAGGTGCTGGCAATGGCATCCATGCGTCGGAAAAAGACCATCTTGTCCATACCCGGCGCGAAAACCAGCAGGTCCAGGCAGAATAAACGCTGTCGCGCCGGGTCCGGTATGAAGTAGCACCAGAAGGGGCCGCCCCCGGCGAACCGTCTGCTGTTCCAGGCTCCCTCCAGCTTCACACAGGCCACGCCCCCGATCTCGGCGTCACTCCAGACGAAGGTAGACGGCACCAGATCCTCGTCGTGCATCGCCGTGCCCATACGGCTGCGCATGTCCAGCAGCAGCTCCCGGTCGGACAGGGAGGCGGCGGGATCTTCGGACTCCTGCCAACTCACGGTGATGCCCCGCGACGGACCGCTGCGCATGATCTCCACCCCCGGGAAACCATCCGGCTCGCTCTGGTTGCCTGTATAGACCTGCGGCATCTCCAGCATGATGCCGAAGCGTTGCCAAAGGGAGTTCATGAGTTGTTCGTTGAGGCCGTCGTAGCGGTTGCGGCGCAGAATGCGCTCACGGTTGCTCTTCTCGAAGATGCCACGCAGGTTGTCCGCATTGCGTATCAACACACTGCCCAGGCTGTTGCGGTCGCGGGCCGCTACCACCACCGCCAACTGGTAGGTGGACCAGGGGTCGTTCACCCGGACAATGCCGCCGCCTGCCTCCTCCATCTTCTGCCAGGAGCCTCGCGACACGACTTTGCGTGCCTCCTTGGTCACCTTGCCGCCGTCACCGAGAACCACCAGCATCAGGACGTTCTTGTAGCCCTCGGCGAGGTCCCTGTTTCCCGGCCCGAAAACATCCGGCGTGAACGCCGGTTCCTCCTTGATGACAAAGGTGTGGTTGGCGTTGAAGTGCGACAGGAAACGGTCAACCATGGGGCGCGATTCGTCGTCGGGCATCAACACCGCCAAGTCGCCGTAGGACCCGGCGGCCATGAGAATGCCCTGTTCCTTGTCAATGCCGCAGGCACCGATCAGTAGCGCCATCGCCGACAGCAACAGTAATCCGGGGAGCACAAGAATACGCCGCACGGAGGTCCTCCCGAAGTCCAGGAACTGACAGGCCGCATACCACGGCCGACCCGCCGGAGCAGCTCTATTGTTCGTTCTGATCCGTAGGGCCACTACCTGGATCACTCCGCGGATCGTTCCGTAGATCTAGCTGACCCGTGCCGGTGGTGTCAAGGTAGGTTTGCAGCGCCCGGACCCGGTGCTGGTACTGTCCCAGTATGTTCTGCAGTCGTCGATTCTCGTACCGTAAACGCTGTATGGTCTGCAAGTCGTACTGGCGATGCCCGGACCAGCCGCTGACGGTCTCCGGACGCTGCCAGGGCGTCGACCGGGATTGCCCGGAAACCGCCTGCAGACCCGAACCATCCCTGAAAATGGACCCGCCGCTGCCGCGCGTGTAAAGCGGCAGGCGATCACTGGCATCCCAGCCGGCGACCATCGCTTCGTTGGCCGCGGGCCCGGTTCCCGCGACCGGTACCGCCGCACCGCGTGGCATCAGCTGGGGACCCAGGAACATGGCCAGCGTCAGTACTGCCGCCAACCCCGCCGCAGTCGCCGTACCGAAACTCTTCAGGAAGGACCAGCGATCGACTGAATGATCCTCGTGCCAGGGCAACACCGCTTCTCCTGCCGCTTCGCGCAGGGTGCGATTCAGCTGTAGTTGCAGCTTCCAGTCGAAATTTTCCGGCAACTCGGGTTCGGTGGCCGCGAGCAGGCGTTGGCCGATGCGCAGATCACTGCGATAGGTCCGGCACTCGGCACAGTCGTCCAGGTGCCGATCCAGTTCACCGGTCTCCCGCGGCGGCAGATTGTCGTCGAGGTGGCGGCTCAGATACTCACGTGCCTTGGTGCATCGCATCTCTGTCGGTCCTCCGTCTTCAGTCCTTGTCCTCGTTGGCCCGGGACTCGATTTCCTCGAGCTCGGCCAGCAATGTCTCGTTCCTGAGCATTGGTTTGATCAGGTTGCGGAAACGGGTGCGAGCCCGGTTGATGCGTGAACGCACCGTGCCGAGCTTGAGACCCGTCACCTGTTGGATCT
>QNDV01000332.1 GCA_003646045.1 bacterium | reverse complement strand
CGCATCGGCGGTGTATTCGCCCTTGCCGGTGACGATTTTGAAGGGATGGGAGCCGCAGTCCACCGACTTGACGGTCTCACTCCTGATCTCGGTACCGAATCGCGCTGCCTGGGCCTTGAACTTGTCCATCAGCTCGGGGCCCATGATGCCCTCGGGAAAGGCGGGGTAGTTTTCCACGTCGGTGGTGATGGTTAGTTGGCCACCGGGTTGCTCACCCTCGAAAAGCAGGTTGGGGATATTGGCGCGACCCAGATAGAGGCCCGCCGTATAGCCGGCAGGACCTGAGCCGATGATTATGGCCTTGTGGTGGTTCTGAGTACTCATGCGGCTGAATCTCCTTCCGGGGACGCCGGGGCATCGCCCTCTGGGGACCGGTAACGATGGTTCAATGGGCGGTATTGTCGTCACGAACGGTGGACCTGTCAACCGGGGGACCCCCTAAATCCCACAGGATTCCTTGACGCCGGCCGTTTCAGGTATTTATTATGTTTGCTTACGTGACGGACCCGGGAGGCTGGCCGGTCTCCCTGTGTGTTGTTGTGTGCAGGACATGGATCAGGCGCCGGCAAACCAGGTCAAGCGAACTCGCAGACAGCGAACGCGGAGAGAGATACCGATGTACGCCGTAGTGAAGATCAAGAACCAGCAGTACCGGGTCAGCCCGGATCTCAAGCTTCAGGTGCCCCTGCTCGACGGAGAGCCCGGGGACAAGCTGAGCTTCGATGAGGTCCTGATCGTGGCCGACGGTGACGATATCAAGGTGGGCGCTCCCACGGTGGACGGGGCCTCGGTGGCCGCCGAACTGCTGGAGCACGGACGCAGCCGCAAGATCGTCGTCTTCAAGAAGAAGCGGCGGAAGAACTACCGGCGCAAGAATGGTCACCGGCAGGGCTACACGGAAATCCGGATCACCGGTATCAGCGGTTAGTCTACAGCAGCGGTTGAACATTGCCGCCGGTGGGCGGAGAGGATTAGGGAGAGGATCATGGCGCATAAAAAAGCAGGCGGATCAACGCGGAATGGCCGCGACAGTAATCCCCAGAATCTCGGCGTCAAGCGCTTCGGCGGCCAGGAGGTCCTGGCGGGTACCATCATCGTGCGTCAGCGCGGCACCAGGATCCACCCCGGCCGGAACGTCGGCAAGGGCGGGGACGACACCCTGTTCGCCCTGGTCCACGGCACCGTGGTGTATGAGGACTTCCGGGGCAAGAAGAAGCGGGTCAGAATTCAGCCGGTCTAGCCGGATGCACCGCTACGAGGATTGTGAGCCCGCCCCCCTCCAGGGGCGGGCTTCCCTGTTGGGTCGGAGACGGTACGTGAAAGGATTGCGGCGTGACGAGCAAGACGAAGGAAAGGGTCCTGGTGGTCATCCCGGCCCGGTGGGCCTCAAGTCGTTTTCCGGGCAAGGCCCTGGCCGACCTGGGTGGGTGTCCCCTGGTGGTACGTACCGCCGAGAACGCCACTCGCATGGCGACGGCCGACCGGGTGGTAGTGGCCACCGATGACCAGCGCATTTTCGATGCCGTGACGAAAGCCGGCCTCGAGGCCGTTCTCACCGGTGACCACCCCACGGGCACCGATCGCGTGGGCGAGGTGGCCCGGCAGGACAGTGCGGACATCGTACTGAATCTGCAGGGCGATGAACCACTCCTGGATCCGGCGGATGCCGACTCCCTGGTGGGTGCCCTGCGGGACGATCCGCTGGCCGACCTGGTTACCTGCGGCCACACCTTCGCCACCGAGGCCGACTGGCGTGATCCCAATCAGGTAAAGGTCCTGGTGGGTGCACAGGGCAGGGCTTTGTCCTTTTCCCGCGCACCCATTCCCGGTATGTTCCCCGGTGGCGCCGCCGAGGCTCGGGAGCCCTGGCGGCTCGCCCTGCGTCACGTGGGGATCTACGGCTTCCGGCGTCCGGCATTGTTGCGATTCCTGGACCTGGCGCCGACTCCCCTCGAAGGTTGCGAAGGGCTGGAGCAACTGCGGGCCCTGGAGCACGGCATGAGGATCGTGGTGACAACCCTGGCCGCCGCACCGGTGGGGGTCGATACGCCGCAGGATCTGGAAACGGTACGCCGTCTATGGGCGACCACCGGGATCGGGAAGTAGAACGATCGTCGCCACCGACGAATTGAAAGGAATTCCATGGCCAAGTATGTGTTCGTGACCGGCGGTGTGGTTTCGGCCCTGGGCAAGGGCATTGCCGCGGCCAGCCTGGGCAACCTGCTCAAGGCCCGCGGCCTGAACGTCATTCTCCAGAAATTCGATCCCTACCTCAATGTGGATCCCGGCACCATGAGCCCTTTCCAGCACGGTGAGGTCTTCGTGCTGGACGACGGCGCCGAGTGTGATCTCGACCTCGGTCATTACGAACGCTTCACCGATACGAACCTGGGCCAGATCAACAATCTCACCAGTGGCCGGGTCTACGAGACCATCCTCGCCAACGAACGCCGGGGCGAGTACCTGGGGCGGACCGTGCAGGTCATTCCCCATGTCACCGACGAGATCAAGCGACGCATCAAACTGCCGGCCAAGCAGGACCCGGATCTGGATGTCGTGATCACCGAGATCGGCGGCACGGTGGGTGATATCGAGTCGCTGCCGTTTCTGGAGGCCATCCGCCAACTCCGTCTGGAACACCCGCTCGAGGACACCATCAGTGTCCACCTGACCCTGGTGCCGTACATCAAGACCGCCGGTGAGATCAAGACCAAACCCACCCAGCACTCGGTGGCCGAGCTGCGCAGCATCGGTATCACCGCCGACTTTCTGATCTGCCGGGCCGAGCAACCCATCGGCGACGAGGCGCGGCGCAAGATCGCCCTCTTCTGCAATCTGCCCCCGACCTTTGTCTTCGACGGCCAGGACGTACAGTCCATCTACCAGGTGCCGCTGAACTATAACGAACAGCACATGGACCAGTTGGTCTGCGAGCGTCTGAAACTGGAAACCGAAGAGCCCGACCTGACGGACTGGGCGCGCATGGTCAACGTCATCATCAACCCGCCCGAGACGGTGCGCATCGCCATCGTGGGCAAGTACGTCGAGCTGAAGGATGCCTACAAGAGCATCACCGAGTCGTTCATTCACGCCGGTATACCCAACAAGGTGGCCGTGGAACAGGTGTGGGTGGATTCGGAGACCCTCGAGGGCGAGGAGGTGGGGGATCGCCGCCTGGGCGAGATCTTCGCGGACTGCCAGGGAATTCTGGTGCCCGGCGGATTCGGTGACCGGGGTATCCAGGGCAAGATCAATGCCGTGAAGTGGGCCCGCGAGAACGAAATCCCCTTCCTGGGAATCTGTCTGGGTCTGCAGTGCGCCATGATCGAGATCGGGCGTAACCTGGTGGGACTGGAGATGGCCCACAGTGCCGAGTTCGCGGCCGATACGCCGCACCCGGTGATTCACCTCATGGAGGACCAGAAGGGAATCAAGAACCTGGGCGGCACCATGCGTCTGGGCGCCTGGCCCTGCCGGATCGAGGAGGGCAGCCTGGCCTACCGTTGCTACGGCGAGGCGGAAATCAGTGAACGCCACCGGCACCGCTACGAAGTGAACAACGACTACCGCGAGGCCTTCGCCGACGCCGGCGTACGGTTCTCCGGAACCTCACCAGACGGGTTGCTGGTGGAGATCATGGAGTTCCCGGATCATCCGTTCTTCATCTCGGTGCAGTTTCATCCCGAGTTGAAATCCAGGCCCCACCGACCCCACCCGGTGTTCCGCGAATTTGTGGCCGCGGCCCTGGACAAGCGTGCGGTGGAGGCCAAAGGCCAGGAGGCCGTATCGTGACGGCCAAGCCGGTGCAGGTTGGCGACCATCTGGTTGGTCCGGGCCAGCGACTGCTGGTCATGGCCGGCCCCTGTGTACTCGAGGACCCGGACGAGATGCTGGAGACCGCCACCCGGCTGGCCGGTATCTGCGAGGACCTGGATGTCACCTACGTGTTCAAATCCAGTTTCACCAAGGACAACCGTACCAGCGCCGAT
>QNDV01000331.1 GCA_003646045.1 bacterium | reverse complement strand
CGTTCTGCGTTCTGCGTTCTGCGTTCTGCGTTCTGCGTTCTGCGTTCTGCGTTCTGCGTTCTGCGTTCTGCGTTCTGCGTTCTGCGTTCTGCGTTCTGCGAAAGCATGCTTACCTCCATTATAGAATCAAGTTATAAATGCCCGGCGTGGTGGTTTTTCGGGATCGTCCGCACAACACAACCGGCAACAGTACAACAGTCTGACAATCTCATGTCAATTTAAGATTTACGCAAATTCACCAACAGGGAGTGAGTTAGAGAATCCCGCGCACAAACTTGGCGATGTACCCCGAGCCGCGGGTGCGAAATAACCTGCATATCCGATTGGTCCTGTGCAGCAAAGAACGCTTCTTCTATTTGCCATTGGCATTTGCCGATTCACAAGCTGCAGCCCCCCAACACACCCAAAAAGACGAGCCACCCATCCCAGGGCAGCCCGTCCCAAATCCCAAACTTCAAATATTACCCTACTCCTCCGTCCCCCACTTCCGATTAGCATGCACCAGCCCACTTGCCAGCACCAGCGCCAGCACCGCCGCTATGAAGATATACGCCCACCCCGGCACCTTGGCCGCGTCACCCGATGCGTAGCTGTGCAGACCACTCAGGAAGTAGTTCACACCGAAGTAGGTCATCACCACCGAACTGATGGCGCCCGCGGCCAGGACCGCCGTCAACCAGGCCGACTTCATGCGCGGAATGAACCGGAAATGAAGCACCGTGGCGTAGACCAGGATCGTCACCAGGGACCAGGTCTCCTTGGCGTCCCAGCCCCAGTAGCGGCCCCAGGACTCGTTGGCCCAGACACCGCCCAACAGTGTGCCGATGGTCAGCAGACCCAGGCCCGCCACCATCACGTTGTAGTTGATGCCGTCGAGGGTCTTGATGGCGTTCTTCACGTTTTCGCGGCCCGGCGCCTTGGTCAGGTACAGGATCATGACCAGCATACCGATCAGGGACGACAGTCCCAGGAATCCGTAACTCGACGTGATGATAGTCACGTGGATGTTGAGCCAGTAGCTCACCAGCACCGGCACCAGGGGCCCGATGGCCGGGTCGAAGGTCGACAGCATGGACACGCCCAGCACCACCACGGTCAGCAGGCCACCCAGGCCCGCGGGCACGGCCATGCGGTAGACCAGCTCGAAGATCAGGCCGGCCAGGGCCACCGCCAGGGCGATAAAAAGCAACGACTCGTGGCCGTTGCTCAAGGGGGCCCGGCCCGAGGCGACCCAGCGCAGCACATAGGCGAACAGGCCCATGCCGAAAGCCACGGTGTAGCACAGCACGCCAAAACTGTAGAACGGGTTGCGGAAACTGAGGGGCCGGCCACCGTGGCGGAACAGGTTCACCACGTACACCGCCATGAGCACCATGAAGGCCACCAGGAACGGGATCATGGACCACGAGAACAAGTGGCCGCGGTTGTAGTACAGCTCGGCGTCGATGCTTTGCGCAGAGGGAATGACCTCGGCACCGTACTGGCGCTGGATATCCGCCGTACGGGTGATGCCCGCCATGATCTGGGCGTTGTCACCGGTGCGCATGCCCTGGACCAGCGCGCCCATGGCGTTGCCGTAGACCGCGGACTGCTCGGGGGTCAACGAGCTGCGCACCTCGTCCAGGGTCTGCCAGGTATTGTTCTCGTCGCCCGGTACGGGATACAGGCGCAGCCCCGCCCCCGAAAACGCCATGTTCAGCATGTTGGCCCGCTCGTCGAACGAGATCAGCTTGCGCTGGGTCTTGGTGCGGTCGCGGTCCGGAGTGCGATGGGCGTCGCGCACGGCCTGGGTCAGGCGATACTTTCCGCGCTCGTCCACCAGGCTGGACAACGACACGTGCTTGGTGTCGTGACTGACGCCCAGCAGGTCCTTGAGCCCGGGATAGCGCACGCCGATGATGGGCTTGTCCATCCAGAAACCGGGATTCAGGGACCAGCTCAGATAGACGTCCACCGGCTCCCGCGTCTGGTCGCCGTCCTTCAGCTTGGTCCGCTTGTAGACCTTCATGACCATTTCGCGGGCCATGGTATCGAGGGGCTTCATGCGGCCGCGATAGTCCTGGATGATCAGACGGCTGGCCGCTTCGCGCGCCGGTTCAGAAAGCGTCACGTAGCCCGCCGCCGCGGCAGTAGTGTGCTCCCCTGGGGCATGGTTGTGACCGGCATGGTCGTCGGTCTGGGCAACTGCTGGAGCCGCCAGGGCAACCAGCCCCAGAGCCACCAGCGCCACCACCAGGTTGACCGGTTCGGCCGCCTGGCCCTCGGGCCGACGACGGGGCCAGAGCAGATCCTTCAGCAGGATCAGGATGAAACCGGCCGAGATGAGCATATACCCGAAGTAGGTGGGCCACTTGCCCGGATCGTGGTTCACCGACAATACGGTGCCCTTGCGATCCGGGTCGTATGACGACTGGAAGTGCTTGGTACCCCGGTGATTCAGCGGATGGTTCATGAAGATGTGGGCCTTCCTGCCGTCGACGCCCTGTTCGGCGTCGTACAGGGACACGTAACTCTCGTAGGTCGCCGGGTTGTCACTGCCGGGATAGGTCTGCAGGACGAAATCGTCCAACTGCACGCGGTAGGGCAGCTTCTTGACCACCGAGGCCCAGGCCAGGCCCAGGGTCTTGTCACCCAGGCGCACACTGGTCGCGTCGCGATGCTTGAAGCACA
Source organism: bacterium (assembly GCA_003646045.1). The sequence goes on along the minus strand of QNDV01000331.1, from coordinate 1,320 downwards.
CCGTCTCGGCCTCGTTACCCTCGCTGTCGCGCACGTAGATCTGGGCCGCCGCCGGGGCATTGGTGTCGCTGCTCAGGCCGGGAGCCTTGACGGCCGACTGCCAGAAATCCACCGGCATGATGGAGAAGTCGTTGTCCTTGCCCCGGTAGAGAGTCTCGATGACCATGTCGAAGATCGTGCCGGCGGGGATCTCCACCTGCTCCTGGGCCTCCATGGTCATGCCCACCAGATCGAACGAGGCCCGGGCCTGGATACCGGTGGCTCCGCCCGTGGTCATCTCGAAGCCCGCGCTCACCTGGTAGAGCAGGTCGACGTCCTCGAATTCCGTGCCGCCACCGCTGTGGCCCATGCTGAAGTCGGGATGGAAGGCGAACAGGCGCCGCTCACCCGTCTCGCCGGAAGGCGAGGTGATGGACAGGTTGACCATGGGGTTGTGCAGGTGCCCCGTGGTCGCCGAGGGCGCGCCCACCTTGAAGTCGGTCTGGAATTCGGCGATGGAGAATTTCCAGCCGCCGCACTCGTGCTCGGTCTCACCGGGCCACTCCACTGGGAAAGAGCAGGTCTCCCCGTCCACATGCACGCGTACTTCGCCCAGGGGCGACGTGGCCATCTCCCCCGCGAAGGGCCGGCGCAGGTAACGCGCCTCCACGCTGCCGATGTGGTCGGTTGCTCCCTGGCGCAAGGTGCGATCCACGAAGTCCGAGCCCTGGCGCACACCGTAGCGGATGGCGGGCTGGCCACCGGGACCCTCCTGCCAGGTCTCCTCGCAATGGGGCCAATAGGCCGAGACACCAAGCTCGTACTTGGCACCGTCAAGGGTCACCTTCTTGTGGAGCGAATTCTCCCCCACCTTCCACAGGCGCACCGGGAAACTGGCCAACGAACCGTCCTGCGTCAGTTGGATATGCAGCCGGTCCGAGTAGATGAAGTCGGTGGACTGACCCTCACGGATGGGCATGATGCCCTCGTACCCCAGATAGCGCGTCATGCCCGCACCCCAGAGGATGACGATGATGGACAGATGCACCAGCACGTAGCCCAGTTGCCGCATATCGTACGGCCACCGCTTCACGAAGAGCAGGGACATGTTCACCGTCAGCATGATCAGCAGCACTTCGAACCAGTGCGCGGCGTAGATGGCGTCGTAGGCGCCGTCGCGGCCGTGGGCGTTCTCGAAAAACGTGGCGTAACCACTGGCTATGCCCACACTCGCCATGAGCACGGCACTGAGCTTGAGTGAAGCCAGGAAAGCGATAACGGGGTTCTTGAAGAAGCCTTGCACAGCAACCTTCCGGGGATGGGTCGCAACGATGGCCGGGG
>QNDV01000330.1 GCA_003646045.1 bacterium | reverse complement strand
TGGGCAGGGGCCGCATCGATCACCGCGTCGAAGGGCCCCGCGTCGAAGCCTTTGCCGCCCACCTGCCAGGCACCGTCGGTGCGTGTGATGTGGGTAACCGCTGCACCAAGACGCAGGTCGCAGCGCGGGTCGGCAGCCAGGGCACGACCGGTTTCATCCACCAGGGCACCCATGCCGCCCTTGAACGAGGTCAGCACGCCGCTGGGACCGGCGTCGGTGCCCGACTTGCCCTCGCCCCTGCGTTTGCGCGACAGGGCGATCATGGCCTTGAACAGGCCGCCGTGATCCTGCTCCAGTTCCACCATGCGGGGAAAGGCCGCGGCCAGGCTCAGCCGGCGCGAGTTGCCCCCGAAGATACCTTTGACCATGGGGTCGAGCATGATCTCGGCGAAGGCGGCGCCCAACCGGCGCCTGCCGAAACGGTCCACAGTCTCGTCGGTGGCGGGATTCACGGCGGCCCGGCCCAGGTCACGGCGCGGGGGAATGAAGAACTCGCCTGCCATGCGCAGCTTAGCGCCCCAGCCCAGCATGTTGGATTTCAGGAAGGCCAGGGGGGAAGTGGGGATCTCCTGCAGACGGCCGTTCACCAGCAGGAAACGGTGTCGTGTCAAGTCGCTGCTCGGTTGCAGTTCGGGGTCCAGACCCAGACGGCTGACCAGACGCAACGTGGCGGGCTCGTTGTCCAGGAATCCGTTGGGACCCCATTCCAGCTGCCAGCCGTCCTCGCGCAGGGTCTGCAGGTTGCCGCCGGGAGCGTCGCCTTTCTCGAAAACCGTCACCTGTACCGACTGCCCCGCGGCCTCGGCCCGGTCCAGCAGGTTCAGCGCAGTGGCCAGGCCGGCGATGCCACCGGCCACCACGGCGATATGTGCAGATTCGCGGGTGCTAGGCAAGGGCGTCCTCTCTCTGAAAAATCGAATCAACCCAGCCGCCGGCCATGCTGTCGAGCCAGCCCCCGTCCAGATTCAGGGCCGCGCCGCGACGGTATTCCCCGACACCGGCCGAGATGGCTTTCTCTTTCAATTCACGATCCAGTTCCACCAGGGTCTCGATGTGTTCGCAGGTGAAACTCACCGGTTGCACATGCAGGTGGCGACAGCCGTCGTGGGCCAGTCCCCTCACCACCCTCGTGATCTCGGGGCCCAGCCACCTGATGGGACCCACCCGGCTCTGGAAGGCCAGCAGTGGTACCGTGCCTCCGGGCAGGGCGGCGAACCATTCGGCGTGGCCCTGGTCCGCCAGGTGCTGCTGCACCGCGCCGTGCACCGCCGTCACCGTGTCGAGGGTCTGGTCCAGGTATGGGTCGCCGCGGTCCACCAGCTTGCGGGGCAGGGCGTGGGCCACCGAGACCCAGGCGCAGTGGGCCGGGTCCACACCTTCATGCGCCCAGGCTGTCAGGCTGTTCCGCACCGGGCGGGCCAGAGCCGCCAGGTAGCCGGGTTCCAGTCCCCAGGCGGATACCACATGCACCGGTGCTTCGGGAGCCAGTCGGCTCAGGGAGTCCAGCACGAAATCCAGGGTGCTGCCGTTGGTGGCCGACGAGTACTGGGGATACGTGGGCACCACCAGGTACTGCGCGGCACCCCGGGCCCGCATTTTGGTCACCGTTTCGTCGGGATAGGGTCGCCAGTAGCGCATGGCCGCTCCGGATACCGTGCGTCGATTCGCGGCGGACAGGCGTCGGGCCAGTTCCTCACCCTGACGCAAGGTGGTCGGCAACTGGGTCGTGGCCCCGTCGGGGCTTATGCTCAGGTAGCGTTTCCGCACTCCGGGTGCCCGTACCTTGGCGATGAACCGGCCCAGTATCGGCCCCAGGGGTCGGGGCACCGGGAAGATGGCCGGGTCCGCGAAGAGATTGCGCAGGAACGGCTCCACCGCCGCCGGCCCGTCGGGACCGCCCATGCCGCACATGATCAGGCCCGTGGTCCGGTCCGGATCCAGTAGCGTTGCGGGATAGGGGCGGTGCTGCGCCATCATTTCCTTCTAGACGGTTCTCGAGAACACGGGCCGGTCCTTGTCCCGACCCAGATAGGCGTCCAGGATCATGGCCACGTTGCGCACGAAGTAGCGACCCTTGTCGGTGATGTGCAGGCCCGTGTCGTCCCGCGTTACCAGGCCGTCTGCTACCAGCGGTGGCAGGGCCTGCAGACTGTCGGCGAAGAGCTTGTCCGCCGAATCGCCATAGGCCGCACGGGTCAGTTCCCACGGCAGTTCCAGGTTGCACATGATGTTCAGGATGGCCAGTCGTCGCAGCTTGTCGTCGTTGTTCAGGTGGTGCCCCTTGACGATGGGCAACCCACCCGCGTCCAGCTTCGCGTTCCAGCCGTCCTGGGTGGCGTCGTTCTGCACGAAGCGGTCGCACACGTCGCCGATGCCGCTCATGCCGAAGGCCAACATGTGCGGCGCCGGCCTGGTGGCGTAACCCATGAAGTTCCGGTGCAGGGCCCGCTGCTCGAGGGCCACCGACAGTTCGTCGTCCCGCTTGGCGAAGTGGTCGATGCCGATCCACACGTAGTCTCCGTCCTGGAACTTGTCCACCGTCAGCTGGAAGAGCTGGAACTTGTCATGGCCCGTGAGCATGATCGAGGTGTCGACCTGCTCCTGGTTGGGCCGCACCCAGGGCACGTGGGCGTAGCTGAAGCAGGCCACGCGGTCGGGCTCCAGGCCGATGATCTCGGTGAGGGTGGCTTCGAAACTCTCGCGGGTCTGGCCGGGCAGGCCATAGACGAGATCCAGGTTCACGCCAGCGAAGCCGGCGTCACGGCAGCCCTGGTAGATGTTCAGGGTCTTCTCACGGGATTGCCTGCGGCCGATGGCTTCCTGTACCCGGGGCTCGAAGTCCTGCACTCCCAGGCTGATGCGGTTGAAGCCGGTTTCCTTCAGGAACGCCACCTGATCCACCGTGGCGATGCGGGGATCCACTTCCAGGGAAACCTCGGCCCCCGGGGCCAGGTCGAAGGCGCCGCGGAACATGCCCAGGACTCTCTCTACCTGGTGGTTCTTCAGGAAGTTGGGCGTGCCGCCACCCCAATGCAGCTGCGCCATACGGCGGCCGGTACCGATGATGTCCGTCACCCGGCCGATCTCGATTTCGAGTCGGTCCATGTACTGGGTGATGTGATCCTTGTCGTGGGTCACCAGCATGTTGCAGCCGCAGTAGTGACAGGCCTTGGCGCAGAAGGGCACGTGCAGGTAGACAGCCAGCTCGTCATCGGGTCGTCCGGCCAGCTCCTCCAGCGCGGCACGGTACTCGACCTCGCCGAATTCCTGTTTCCAGGCGGGCACCGTGGGATAGCTGGTGTAGCGCGGCCCCGGTTGGTTGTACTTCTCCACGAATTCGGCACTGATGGGGATGGCCATGCGGCCCTCTCTTTCGATCTATCGGCGAAAGCCCTGGACGGTTTCCACCAGGACTTCGACAGCGTCAATGGGTGTGGGCGGCGTGATGCCGTGGCCAAGGTTGAAAATGTGACCCGGGGCGCCCTTGCCCGCCTCGCAGATCTCCAGGGCGCGGCGTCGGATCTGTTCGTGGGTGCCGAAGAGGGCTTGGGGATCCAGGTTGCCCTGCACCGCGTAGTCCTTCATCAGCGGGATGGACTTGGCCATATCCATGGTCCAATCCATGCCCAGGGCTTCCACGTCCAGGGTGGTGACCAGGTCCAGGTATGGCGCGCTGCCCTTGAGAAAATAGATGCGCGGGACGCCGGTGTCGGCCAGGCCGTCCATGATGCGCTTCACGCAGGGCAGCACCACGCGGGCGTAATCCACCGGGTGCAGGATGCCGCCCCAGGTATCGAACAACTGTATGGCGTCCACCCCCGCCGCGGCCTGCATGCGCAGGTAGGCCAGGGTCTGGTCGGTGAGTTTGGCCATGAGGGTGTCCAGCAACTCGGGCCGGCTGTAGAGCATGGCCTTGAGGTTGGCGAAGTCCTTGGAGCCACCGCCCTCGATCAGGTAAGTGGCCAGGGTGAACGGCGAGCCGGCGAAGCCGAT
>QNDV01000329.1 GCA_003646045.1 bacterium | reverse complement strand
GAGTATTTTCGGCCGCAACAAGACCGGAGACTGGCAGACACCTTTCGAGAACATTCTGGCGCTCAAGCGCCGGGTGTGGCTACAGGCACATTTCAATGATTAGCAATCCGTAACGGAATCGGAGTCATGCGCAAAGACATCATCATCAACTCGACTCCCCACGAGGTCCGAGTGGCGATCCTGGAGGATGCCGAACCGGTCGAATTGATCGTGGAGCGGGCCGACGCCCGCCGCATCGTGGGAAATCTCTACAAGGGCAAGGTCACCTCGGTCAAGCCGGGTCTGCAGGCGGCGTTCGTGGACATCGGCATGGAAAAGGCCGGTTTCCTCCACGCCAGCGACGTGGTCCATGGCGGCACCGGCGATGACGATGACGACGAGGACGGCGGCGACGACCGGCGACGTGGCCGCGGCGACCCCGTCCCCGACATCGCCGAGACCCTCAAGGTGGGCGACTCGATCGTCGTCCAGGTCACCAAGGAACCCATCAGCACCAAGGGGCCACGCCTGACAGCCGACCTCTCGCTGCCCGGTCGCTACCTGGTGATGATGCCCAAGGGCCGTCACATCGGGGTCTCGCGCAAGATCGCCGACCGGCGTGAGCGCGTGCGGCTCAAGCAGCACCTGCAGCAGCATCGGCCCGACAAGGGTGCGTTCATCATTCGCACCGCCGCCGAGGGCGCCGATGAGAGCTCGATCCGCACCGACGTGCGCTACCTCTCGGACTTGATCCAGACGATCCGCGAGAAAACCCAGGAGGTGGAAGCGCCGGGATTGGTGCACCAGGACGTGGGCCTGGTGGTCGGGCTGATTCGCGACATCTTCAAGGAAGACGTCGAGGAACTCATCGTCGACGACAACGAGGACTACCGCCGGCTCACCGAGTACGCCCGGTTCTTCGCGCCCGATCTGGAGAAGCGCATCCGGCTCTATAGCGGCGATCTGCCCATCTTCGACCACTACGACATCGAGCCGGAGATCAAGAAGAGCCTCGACCGGCGCGTGTGGATGAAGAAGGGCGGCTACCTGATCATCGAGCCCACCGAGGCGCTGGTCTCCATCGACGTCAACACCGGCCGCTTCACGGGCCGGCGGAACCAGGAAGAGACCATCCTGCAGACCAACATGCTCGCTGCGCGCGAAGCCTGCCGGCAACTGCGTCTGCGGGATTTCGGCGGCATCATCGTCATCGACTTCATCGACATGGAGAACGAGGCCAACAAGCGGCGGGTTCTGCAGGAGATGCGGACTCACCTCAAGCGCGACCGGGCCCGCACCAAGGTCTTCTCGGTGTCGGGCCTCGGTCTGGTGGAGATGAGCCGGCAGCGGGTGCGGCCGTCTCTATTGAGTCAACTTTCCGATACCTGTCCGTACTGCGACGGCACCGGCAAGGTTCTCTCGCTCGATACTCTGGGCAACCACATCGAGCGGTTGGTCCACCGCATCGCCATCGTCACGGGGGAGAAGCGCCTGCAGATCCAGGCCAACCCGGTGCTGGCCCTGTACCTGCTCGAGGAACGGCCCGAACAGTTCCGCGAGGCCTGCCGCACCTTCGACCTTGAATTGAACGTGATGGATGACGCGGCTCTGCACATCGAGGATTTCCGGATCGTGAGTCTGGCCTCGGGCAAGGACCTGATTGCGGAATTCGAGAAGAAGGCACGCGGCGGTCGCCGCTAACGGTTGCAGGTCACGGCGTAATCAAGAGGGCGGCGCAACCTCTATGGAGCCACGCAACTGCAGTCGGGCGCGGTCCGCATAGACTCGCGCCAGGGCCCGATTGCCGTCGGCCTCGCCGGGAGCCAGACGGCGCAGCAGGCTTTTCCAGCCATATTCGGCGAACTGGGCCAGGCGGAAGCGCAGGACGGCACGCTTGCCCTGGTGCTTCTCCAGGAACAGCCGGTAGCTGGCCTGGAACTGACGCAGACTGAAATCGCCCACTTGCCCCGCAGCCCGGCCTTCCAGATGGGTTACCTCGGTCTCGGCGCAGTACCACACGTCCAGCCCCGCATCCCTTGAGCGCCAGCACCAGTCCGTTTCCTCGAAGTACATGAAGAACCGCTCGTCCAGGTTCCCCACCTGTTCCAGGGATGTCCTGGGGATCATGAAGCAGGCACCGGTCACGTAGTCGACCCGGCAGGAGGGATCGCTGCGCCGGGGTATGGTGGAGATCCGCTGCGACAGGGCTCCCCGCAGCCAGATGCGCCGCGGATCCAGGAAGCCCAGCCAGTGGTCGCGGGCGCGGGGAAAAAAGCCCCAACTCAGGGTGGGGTGGCCGTCTTCGTCCACGAGGCGCGGCGCGGCGGCACCGACTCCCGGCCTCCCCACGGCAAAACGGAACAAGCGGGCGAGGGAGCCGGGAGGGCAGATCGTGTCCGGATTCAGCAGAAGCACGGCGTGGCCGGTGGTATGCGGCAGAGCCAGGTTGTTGGCCCGGGCGAACCCCAGGTTGCCGCCGGACTCCATGAGACGCACGGCGGGGAACTCTGACACCACCATGTCCGCCGAACCGTCCGCCGAGGCGTTGTCCACCACGACGATCTCCGTAGCCAGCTCGGCCGTGGCTGCGGGCAGCGAGGCCAGACAGTCGCGCAGCAGTTCCCGCGTGTTCCAACTGACGATGACGATACTCAGGTCCACGGTTGGCTCACCGCTTTCCGGCGCGGCGCAGGATCTCCTGCTCCTCGTCCGTCAGGCTCTGCAGTCCCTCGCGGGAGATCTTGTCCAGGATGATGTCGATGCGTTTCTGCCCAGGGGACGGCGGGCTTTTGTCCTTGCCGTTACCGCCGCTGCGCTCGTCGGGTCGGACCACGCGCATGCGGTTGCGGGCCCGGAAAATCCGCCATCTGCGGGTGGCGTCGTCCACGAAACCACCACCGCGTCGCGCGATGTTCGGTGCCGTGACCTGCAGGAAAATGAATCCCGCCACCATGCCGCCGAGGTGGGCGAGGTGGGCCACCGATCCGCCACGCGGAATGGACAGCAGTTCTATGAGACCAAACAGGAGTACGGCGTACTTGGCCTTCATGGGCAGGATCATGAACACCAGGATAACGTTGTTGGGAAAGGTGAGCCCGTAGGCCAGCAGCAGACCGTAGATGGCTCCGGACGCGCCCATCATGGGCACCATGGATTCGTAGCCGAAGAGGCGGAACACGCCGTAGATCACCGCCGCGCCCACACCGCACACGAAGTAGTAGGTCAGGAAGGTGCGGCGTCCCCACAGGGCCTCGATCTGGGAGCCGAACATCCACAGCACGAACATATTGAACAGGATGTGGAAGAAGCCGCCGTGCAGGAACATGTAGGTCACGAAGCGCCAGACCTGGAAGTCGAAGATGGCCAGCTGGGGCACGAAGGAGGCCCAGACGTCGATGATTCCCAGACTGCGGCCCATGCCGCCGCCGGTGAGCGTCTGCAGGACGAAGACCACCAGGTTGGCGATGACCAGGCCTTTGACGCCGCTGGTGACCTGGGCGCCGGCGAAGCCGCCCCTGTTGCCGTATCCGCGCATGCTGCTGCCTTTCAGAGTCGCTGTGTAGGCGACGGGTTTCATTCCTGGGTCGGGCACAAACATACAATCTTTTGTCGGCTGCGGCACCGCCGATCTTGATATCGCGGCATAAAAACGAGGGGGCCACGGGGGCCCCCTCGTTGGTCGTGTGCAATCAGACGATCAGTGGAACACGGCATCCATGGCCCGGGCCGCCGCCGGCGACACCAGGGCCGTCGACTTGGCCGGTTCGGGCCCGGGCTGGTAATCCGCGTAGGTCGGATCCCAGACCAGTGCGTCCACGTTCACGGTGGCGACCGTTGTGCCGAGGGTTTCCTTGATCTTCTCGATGAACGCGTTGGCCACCACGCCGTAGCCCCTGTTGTTGGGGTGGATCCCGTCCAGGGAGAACAGTGTCTCCATGGCGTGGGGAGCGGTGGCCGGGTTCAGAGCCAGGGCAATGAAGTGCTGACCGGCATAGGGGCCCCATTCACTGGTACCG
>QNDV01000328.1 GCA_003646045.1 bacterium | reverse complement strand
TACGCAGCTCTGACCATTATACTGTTGCAATACATGGTGTTAAGAGATTTCACGAAGCTCTCGGTAGAGCAGGGCTCGACTGGCACGCCCCGTGCTTTACTACCCCCCGAGCAAGCCAAGCAGGCGGCCCCTGCAACAGACCACGCCCCACGGGCGACAACGAAAGCTAAGTATCATGAGCCAAGTCATACAGTTCGACGGCAACAATTTCGACACCGAGGTCCTCGCCGCCGGCACTCCCGTGCTGGTGGATTTCTGGGCCCCGTGGTGCGCCCCTTGCAAGATGGTCGGCCCGGTGATCGAGGAGTTGGCCGGCGAATACGACGGAAAAGTCAAGGTCGGTAAGATCAACGTGGACGAGCCGCAGAGCCAGGCTCTCGCGGCGAAGTTCGGCATCCGCGGCATCCCTACCCTGATGATCTTCAAGGGCGGCAAGGTGGTTGAGACCATGGTCGGCCTCCAGCCGAAGCCCGATCTCGCCGCTGCCCTGGACAAGCATCTCTAGGACCAGCCACTCGCTACCAGCAAGACCGCCGGCCACCAATGGGCCGGCGGTCTTGCATTTGCATCCCGGTCACCGCAGATTGAACCCAGGAGCCTCCCCGTCAACCCAGCCAGGAGCGCCACCATGGCCGGCATCATCGATGGAATCCGCAAGGCCTTCGGCAGCAGCGGATCCAGGCCCAACAACATCGTGTTCATCGTGTTCGACAGCTGCCGCTGGGACGCCTACAAGGCCGCCCGGACGCCGAACCTCGACCGCATCGGCATGGCGGAGCCGCGCTACAGCTACGCCAGCTGGACGAGTCCGAGCCACTACACCTTCCTCATGGGCATGGTCCCCCACCTCAGCCCCAAGGGCGTGTTCGCCTCGAATGTGTACCGTGAGGAGTTCTCCCAGTGGTCAGAGCGACTCAATATCCCCGCCGTGGATTTCGGGCTCTTCATTCCCCAGCTGAGCCTGCCGGCGTTTCTCAAGGCCCAGGGCTACTACTGCGAAGGCCAGGTCTCCCTGCCGGTGCTCAATCCCGAGACCTCCATGTCCGCCAATTTCGACACCTACCAGCTCGCGCCGTCTCACAACGACTTGCAGGCCATCTTTGATCGCCTGGAATTCCGCGACGACCAGCCCAGCTTCTTCTTCCTCAACACCGGCGAGACCCACTACCCGTACCTGCTGCCGGGCGAGACGGCCGACGATCTGCCCCACCTGTCCGGTGTCCACGGCGTGTTCAAATCGCTGGATGAGTTCCTCAAGAAGCCCGGCGAGTTCATCCACGACCGCGGCGAGGACGAGTTCTTCACCCCCGAGCAGTTCCGCGCCTTCTACGACAAGCAGATCGCCTGCGTGGAACATCTCGACACCGTGGTGGGGCGTTTCTTCGAGCGCTGTCCCGAGAACACCTACTTCATGGTCATGAGCGACCATGGCGAGCTTTTCGGAGAGGACGGCTACTTCGGCCACGGGCCGATCTACCACGAGAAGGTGTTCGAGGTCTTCTATCTCGAGGGGCGTCGGCCGTAGCGGACCACCACTGTCAGGTCAGAATCGAGAAGATGGCCGGCGCCACCTGATCCAGGCGGTCGATACCGCCGACGAAGATCTCGGCGCCCGGCCCCCAGGCCAAGAGCGGCACCGGATTTCGGGTGTGGGTCTTCACGGTAAGGTCCTCGAGATTGCCGTGGTCCGAGCAGATCAGTAGCAGGGCATTGCGCGGCAAACCGGCGAGCACTGCACCGAGGAAGGCGTCCAGGCGGACCAGTTCCGCCTCGGCGGCCGCCCGGTCGCCGGTGTGACCGGCCTTGTCGGTGAGGAAGTACTCGTAGAGCAGGAAATCCCACTCCGAAATGTTGCGCGCCAGGATCGCCCCGGCCTCGGCCGGGGTGTAGAGCGGCACCTCGAAGCCGAGGGCCCGCAGCTCGTGGCCGGTGAACTCCTGGTAGAGGGAACGGCCGGCTGCCATGTCCGGCACGTCGAAGAACGGCAGGTCTGCCGCGAGGTTGGCCACCGTGGTAGCCGACATGCGTAATTGTCGTTCACGCGGCCACTCGAAGAACGGCGCCCGGAAAGTGTTGAAGAAGACCGGGCGTCGGCCGGCCTCGCGCAGCCGTTTCAAGAGCGAGTGCTCCAGCAACACCTTGCGCAGGGTAGGTCCCGGAAAGCCTGACAGATGGCGACCCTGCACTGCCTGAGCGTTGACCCCGGTCAACAGCGTGGTCTGTCCCGTGGCGCTCTGGGGTAGGCCATCGACGCCGAGGCAGGCATCGATGGCCCGGGCCCAGGCTCCGTTCTCCAGGCATATCGATGAACCGGTCGCCGGTAGCGCCGGCAACCGCAGATGGTCCCCACCGTAAGACCAGCCCGGATTGACGGCTGGATCGGCTTCTCCCCAGCCCAGGCCGTCGATGAAGAGCAAGGCGACACGGGCGGGAGCATTGTTGTCGAGCGGTCTGGTCATGGGAGATCTCGATAACAGCGAAAGAGGCTCCCCGCAAGCGGAAAGCCTCTTCCAAGTGGTACCCCGTACGTCACAGTGTGCGAACCCGGGATCAGTGGCGCAAGGAGGCACTGCCGCTCACGCTGTGTTCCGCATATCGACAACCGCTGCTCCCCCGGCTCAGGCGCTATGCGCCCATCCCGGAGAGCCTCATTCTCCTGACCTGTCTCCATTCCAAACGGCCCGCCACCTACAACTCCGGCTTGTAATCGGTCCCGTACAATTCGTTGATCTCATCCCATAGCGGCAGAAGGACCTCGGAGTATTCCAGGTACCCGGATTTGTTCCAGTCGGTCATGGGTATCATCTTCGAATAATCCGGCGGCAGTTTCTCCTTGAGGGCCGGCGAGGGCCAGACATCCTCGTCGATGGCGGCCATGCGAACCTCGATGTCGTCTCTCGTGACGTTCCAGACCATGTAGTCCATGGCCAGGGAGAGCGGCCCATCGTAGGTCTTGCGCACCCGGTCGTAGACCTCGGGCTGGGTGTCGAAGTCGTTGAAGAAATGATAGCCCACCGCGATACGCGGTTTCACCATAGACATGACCTTGCCGAACTGCTCGGGCGAGGTATGGGCGATGGTGCCCACGATGAGCGCCTCCGAGGGATCGAATCCCTGCTTCGTGACGAGTAGCGTCGGCGGCAGGAAGCACTCGTGGATGGCGAAATCGGCGTTCTTCGCGAACTCGTCGTACCAGCTGTTCGGCGCCGTATCGCCCCCGTAGACGAAGCGGTACCCCTTCCATTCGAGTACGAAGCTGACAGCGCCATCGATGCCGTGGATCGCCGGGAAGGAACGAATGACGACACCGTTCTCCTCGTAGATGATCTCGTTGATGCCCCGGTGATCGAATTCGTTGACCTCCAATACGCCTCCCCGGAAGTCGATGAAACCGGCGCGCGTTCCAATATCCCAGATGTATGCATCCTGCAGGTGCTCCAGGCAGTACTTTGTGCCGTATTTTTCCTCGGTGCCGCTGGGCCCAAATACCCTTAGTGGCGTCAGTCGGTTCATGGTCGTTCCCCCCAGCCAGAAGCTGGCCAGGTCGCCGAAGTGATCCACATGGAGATGACTGATGAAGATCTTGTCGAGGTAGTCGTAGGGAATCTTCTGGGCGGCGATCCGCTCGTGGGCCCCCGCGCCGATGTCGAAGAGGAACTTGTCCCCGTTGCCGAGCTCGACGAGGAAGCAGGCGGCCGCCTGCTTCGGTCGTGCCGTCGGCTGGCCGGTCCCCAGCGCGGTGATGCGCATCTCGTCGGGGTCCAGCGATTCGGTGCCCGGGAAATAGGTGTCGCGGTCCGGCACCGTGCCGACGGGGGATCGCCGCGCTACCGCAGAGGCGACCACACCATTGCCTGCCTGGGCCCGCGCAGTAGGTGTGGCTTCCAGCAGCCCCAGCCCACCGAATGCCAGCAGAATGCCGGCGGCGAATCCCGCGCAAGCGGCTATGATGAAAACGTGTTTTATTCTCATGGTACCCTCCCAGAAAGGCCATTTG
>QNDV01000327.1 GCA_003646045.1 bacterium | reverse complement strand
CTTCAAGCTGATGAAACTGGCCGGCGCCTACTGGCGCGGTGATTCGAACAACCCCATGCTGCAGCGCATCTACGGCACCGCCTTCTGGAAGAAGAAGGACCTCGACGCCCATCTGGCCATGCTTGAGGAAGCCAAAAAGCGCGACCACCGCAAGCTGGGCCGTGAGCTGGACCTGTTCGGCTCGATGGAAGAGGCCGGTCCCGGCCTGAGCTACTGGTTCCCTCGCGGCGACATCCTGCGCGAGCAGATCGTGAACTACTGGAAGGATCTGCACCGCAGCCGTGGCTACAGGACCGTGACCACTCCGCATATTTCCCGGGCGGCCCTGTGGGAGACTTCGGGCCACATGGAGTTCTACAAGGACAACATGTATATCTTCGAGCAGGATGACCGTCCCTACGTGGTCAAGCCCATGAACTGTCCGGGGCATATCCTCATCTACAAGCGCAAGTCCCGGGGCTATCGCAGCCTGCCGGTACGCTACGCGGAACTGGGCACGGTCTATCGGGCAGAACTGAAGGGAACGCTCCACGGCCTGATGCGCGTGCGGGGCTTCACCCAGGACGATGCCCATATCTTCTGCACGCCCGGACAGCTCGAGGGCGAGGTGGGGGACTGCATCCAGTTGGTCAAGGACCTGCTGGGTACTTTCGGTTTCGCTGATTTCAAGGTGGAGTTGTCGGTGCGTGACCCCGAAAACAAGGGCAAGTACGCCGGCACCGACGAGGAATGGGAGATGGCCGAGGCCTCGTTGGTCAAGGCCATCGAGAAGCATGAGCTTCCCTACACCCGTGAGGAAGGCGAGGCCGTATTCTACGGACCCAAGATCGACGTGAAGCTGGTGGACGCCATCGGACGCACCTGGCAGACCAGCACCATCCAGTTCGATTTCAACCTGCCGCGACGTTTCGGCGTGACCTATACCGACGCCGACGGGCAGGACAAGTACGTCTACATGGTCCATCGCGCCATCATGGGTTCGCTGGAGCGCTTCATCGGCATTCTCACCGAGAACTTCGCCGGGGACTTCCCCCTCTGGCTGGCGCCGGAGCAGGCGCGGGTGCTTTCGGTGAGCAGGGACCAGCACGACTATGCCGGGGACGTGACCAGGCGCTTGTGCGCCGCCGGTCTGAGGGTGGAGGCCGATACGCGGGACGACAAGGTGGGGTTCAAGATCCGCGAGGCCGAGATCATGCATGTGCCCTGGATGCTGGTGGTCGGTGGGCGCGAGGCCGAAAACGGGACAGTATCGGTGCGGGGTCGTCACGGCGTGGACAAGGGCTCCATGTCGGTGGAAGACGCTGCGCGCATGCTGCTTGACACCGTGGAGGCCAGAACCTAGATTATTGCGACTACCAGCCACCGTCGCGGTCGGGAAGCCGACGACGGTGTGGCCAAGCAGGGGTCCGCCCCCTCACCGTAGCTGTCCCGGATCCTCGTGATGCGGCTGACGGAGCGGTTACCGATTCCTGGGCGGACCATTGTGTCCGTTTTTTTTGTGCCTTGTGGTGGCCCGGCACGCTTGTGGCCCGGCACCTGGGGCGGTTCCGGTTTCTTTTCAGGAGGTACACCTATCAAGTCCAACAGGGTCACACGGGTCAACCGAATGATCCGCATTCCCCGCGTCCTGGTCGTCGACGAGGAAGGCGAACAGCTGGGAGTGCTGGAGACAAGAGAGGCGCTGGCCATCGCGGAGGAGAGAGGACTCGATCTGGTGGAAGTGGCGCCCACGGCACGTCCGCCCGTCTGCCGGATCATGGACTACGGCAAGTTCAAGTACGAGCAGAGCAAGAAGGCCCGTAAGGCGCGACAGGCTTCGCACACGGTCAAGGTCAAGACGGTGCAGTTCCGTCCCAAGACCGACGACCATGACTACGAATTCAAGAAGAAGCACATAGTGAGCTTCCTTGAAGCGGGCAACAAGGTGAAGGTCGTCATGCGATTCCGGGGACGCGAGTTCTCCCACATCGACCTGGCTCTCGTATTCCTGGAGAACCTGGTGGACGAGATCGAGGAGTACGGCACGCCCGAGTCGAGGCCCCAGCGCGAAGGGCGCCAGATCAGTTTCATCATGGCGCCGAAGAAGAAGAAGGAAGTCTGACCCCAGGGGTCGGGATGCAGGAGACCACAGCCGGTGGGAAGTCCACTGGTGGTGATGCAGCAACAGAGAGGCACGACAATGTCCAAGATGAAAACCAACCGCGCGGCGGCCAAACGCTTCAAGCTGACCGGCAGCGGACGGATCAAGCGCAGCCGGGCCTTCAAGGGCCACCTGTTCACGGCCAAGAGTCCCAAGCGCCTGCGCAACCTGCGCAAGAGCACCTTGCTGGCGCCGGCCGACGAACGTCGCGCGCGCAAGATGCTGGGCAAGTAGCAGGCTGGTCGAGCAGCTTCGGTCCGCCGTGTAATTGTCCCCGCCGCGCAGACGCCGTGCGGGGTGAGAAACGAACTATTCAGGAGGCAGCAGAATGCCCAGGGCAACAAATAATCCGGCCGCGAAGGCGCGGCGTAAGAAGTATCTCAAACGGGCGAAGGGCTTTGTCGGCGGCAAGGGCAACCAGTACCGCCAGGCTCGTGAGACCGTCGAGCGCGCGATGGCCTATGCCTATCGCGATCGCCGCAACAGGAAGCGCGATTTCCGTCGGTTGTGGATCACGCGCATCAACGCCGCCGCACGCATCAACGGGCTGAGTTACAGCCATTTCATCAACGGACTGAAGAAGGCGGAAATCGACATCGACCGCAAGATGCTCGCCGATCTGGCCGTGGAGGACGCGACCGCATTCACCAAGCTGGCCGAGGCCGCCAAGGCGGCTCTCTAGTCACGGGGCCGGGGAGCGTCCCCGGCCGGTGCCAGTCACGGTGAACGGGAGCGGACATGAAGGACACCATCGAGCGGTTGCTCAAGACCGGTGGCGAGCGGATCGATGCGGCGTCGGATGCCGCACAGCTGGAGGCGGTCCGTGTCGCGCTGCTCGGTCGCAAGGGCGAGCTGACGGGCTTGCTGCGGGCCCTCAAGGACGTGGATCCCGGTGAGCGTCCCCACTGGGGCGCCGAACTGAACCGGCTCAAAGCCAGCTTGACGGACCGCCTGGAAGAGCGGCAGGCCGGCATGAACGCGGCCAACCTGATCACCGAGGCCAAGTGGGACCTCACCCTGCCGGGCGTGCTGCCCGTCGGCGAGGGCAGCACCCACCCCCTGACCGCAGTGCTCGAGTCAATCTGTGATATTTTCTACGGCATGGGATTCGAGCGCGGAGACGGGCCCGAGGTGGAGTTGGACTACTACAACTTCACGGCTCTCAACTTCCCCGACGATCATCCCGCCCGGGACATCCAGGACACGTTCTTCATCGACGAGAAGATGCTGCTGCGGACCCAGACCTCACCCCTGCAGGTGCGTCACATGGAGCGGCACAAGCCCCCCCTGGCCCTGGTCTTTCCCGGCCGTGTATATCGCAACGAAAGCGTTGACGCCTCGCATTCGGCGGAGTTCTTCCAGATCGAGGGTCTGGTGGTGGACAAATCCATCAGCCTTTCCGACCTGAAGGACACGGTGGATACGTTCGTGCGCCATTTCTTCGGAGCGGAAAAGCCTACGCGCTTCCGGCCCCACTATTTCCCCTTCACCGAGCCTTCGGTGGAGGTCGACATGCAGTGTGTGACCTGCCGCGGCAAAGGGTGCGGCGTATGCGGCCAGACGGGGTGGCTGGAGATCATGGGCGCGGGCATGGTCCACCCCAATGTCTTCAAGGCCGCCGGTTACGGCGAGGATGACTACACCGGTTTCGCCTTCGGCATGGGCATTGATCGCATTGCCATGCTGAAGTACGGCATCTCCGATATCCGTCTGCTCTACGAGAATGACCTGCGTTTCCTCAAGCAATTCCGGGGTGTCCTGTGAAGATAAGCCTCGACTGGCTGGCGGAGTACGTGACCTGGGATGACGAGCCTGCCGTCCTGGCAGACCGCTTGACTGCCGCGGGTCTGAACGTGGAG
>QNDV01000326.1 GCA_003646045.1 bacterium | reverse complement strand
GCATGTCCTTGACGAAGTAGCGCCGGAAGGGGATCAACAGCAGGATACCCAGGAAACCGCCCAGCAGTGAGGTCGCGCACATCTGCATGAAGTTCGTGCGCTCGGCCAGTCCCAGGATATAGATGCCCGGCAGGGTGAAGATGGCGCCGGCCACCACCACGCCCGAGGCCGAGCCGATGGACTGGATCATCACGTGCTGCTGCAGGGCGTCGCGCTTCTTGAGCAGCGCCGAAGCCCCGATGGCCAGGATCGTGATGGGGATAGCCGCCTCGAAGACCTGTCCGATCTTCAGGCCCAGATATGCCGCCGCGCCCGAAAAGACGAAGGCGAACAGCAAGCCCCAGAAGAGGGCGTAGGGGGTCAATTCCGGGACGATCTTGTCCGCAGGCACGACGGGGGTATAGCCCTCGCCGGCGTTCAATTTGCGGTAGGCGTTCTCGGGTAGATTCCGAGAGTTGCCACTGACTTCCATGGGCACCTCCGAACAGATGGCAGGGTTGGGAGGACGGCTGCGCCATGCTACCGCTCCAGGACGCCCTGCGGGCAGCCGTCACAGCTTCGTACGCTAACATTTCGATAACCCGAACACAAGCTCCGGGTGAAGTCGCAGAATCGCCGGTTTTCTTGCTTTCCCGACCCGTCACTGGCTATCTTGGGCCGATGCGAATCACACCGGGAGACCTGCTCCCGGAGACCACCGTCGCTCCGGAGGACCACTATGCTCGAACGCGCCGCCAATTCCCAGTTTCCCGGCCTCGTTGACCGTTTCGTGACCTATGTGAAGATCCACACCACGAGCAGCGAGGACTCGGAGACCTACCCCTCCACCGCGCGCCAGTTCGACCTGGCCCGCCTGTTGGTGGATGAGTTGAAGGACCTGGGCCTGTGCGACGCCGCGGTGGACGAGCATTGCTACGTGACGGCCACCCTGCCGGCCAGCGCCGGCTACGAGAAAGTGCCGGCCATCGCCTTCATCGCCCACATGGACACCTACCCCGAAGTGAGCGGCGAAAACGTGGTGCCCACGTTCCACGAGAACTACCAGGGCGGCGACATCGACCTGCCCAACAACGACAAGAAAATCGTGGCCGCCGAGAATCCGTATCTGCAGGAGTGCATCGGCGAGACCATAATCACCGCCGACGGCACCACCCTGCTGGGCGCCGACGACAAGGCGGGAATCGCCGAGATCCTCGAAGGCCTGACCCGTATGGCCGAGAATCCGGACTTCGCCCACGGCACCGTCAAGATCGCCTTTACGCCGGACGAGGAAGTGGGCCAGGGTGTAAAGCATTTCGACATCGAGAAGTTCGGCGCCCTGGTGGCCTATACCATGGACGGCGGCCGTCGCGGTGAGATCGAGGATGAGACCTTCTGCGCCGACAGCGCCATCGTGACCTTCACCGGCCGCGATATTCATCCCGGCTATGCGAAGGACAAGATGATCCCCTCGGTGAAGCTCGCCGCCATCTTCGTGGCAAGCCTGCCCCGCGAGGGCGCCCCCGAGACCACCGAGGGCCCCGAGGGCTACATCCACCCCATCGGCATCAAGGGCAACACCAGCGAGACCGAGGTCACCGTACTGATCCGCGACTTCGACCAGGCCGGACTGAAGCCCAAAGCCGACATGATCCGCGAACATGCCGAAAACGCCTGCGCCAAGTGGCCCGGTTCGTCGGTGAAGGTGGAGATCAAGGAATACTACCGGAACATGAAGTACGACCTGGAGAAAGAGCCCCGCGCCATGGAGTACGCTCTCGAGGCGGTCAAGCGCACGGGAGTCGAGCCGGTGCGTGGTTCGATCCGCGGCGGCACCGACGGGTCCGTGCTGTCAGCCAAGGGACTGCCGACGCCCAACGTGTTCACCGGCGAGCAGGATTTCCACGGCTACGGCGAGTGGATCTGCGTGAAGGACATGGATCTGGCGACGGATACCTTGTTGAGGATCATCGAGGTCTGGGGCGAGAAGGAGAAGTAGGGAATCGGCCGGCTTCGATCACTCTCAATTGTGACTAGACAGGGCCCCCCGGGGGCCCTGTTCGCATCCAGCCACCGTCTGTCACGACACCGCCAGATGCACAAACCACGCCGAAGGCAGATTCGGCGCCACGAGCAACTCCGTCGGCAGGCTGTTGAGGTACCGGTTGATCCGATCCGCCTCGGCCGAACGGCCAGCCAGGCGCGCGTAGTGGTTCACATAGGTGGCCAGGAACGAGGTTCCGGTGGCCCCGTTGGGTTTGGTGCGGCAAGGCAGACCGCGACGGCCGGCCCAGGCGGTCACTTCGTCCAACTCGGGCAGGCCGCATTCCAGATGCTCACGGGCCCAGTCGGCGTTCAGCAGATCGACGGTGATCTGCAGGCGCTCCTCGTGGCGGCCGCCCTCGACAGCAAACGGATTCAGCAGCAGCACGTGCTTGCGCGCGATGCGCACCAGGCCATCGAGGAAGGCTTCCCTGTCGCCCGGTGGAATGTGTTCATAGACGTGGCAGGCGCAGACCAGGTCCACACTGTTATCGGCGTGGGGCAGGTCCTCGGCGCCCAGGCCGTTGGTGCCGGGCTCGATGAGCTGGTAGTCCGTTTCGGGCAGGAACAGGGCCAGGGCGCCGTCGCCACCACCGATGTCCAGCAGCGAGAAATCGTCACAGCCGGCCAGGCTGCGCAGTTCGTCCCGCAGGCAGCTCAGGCGGTAGAAACGGTTGTGGTCCAAACCGTCCAGGGAAATGTCCCCGCCCGTGGCGGCCTTCATATGCAATTCGTCCCCCTCGCCGCCGAGGGCCAGGGCGGATCGATAGCAGGCCACCGCCGGACGCAGCTCCCCCGCGGCCACGAACATATCACCCAGAGCCGCATGGGCGGCCGGGTCCAGGGGGGCCGCACCCACGGCCGCCACTGCCTCGGCGCGGTTCATGGCAGCACCACCTGGAAGGCCTCCACGCAGTCGTGGCCCACGCCGTCACGGCGCGAATCCTCGTTGTGGTAGTGGATGACCACACCGGGGAAAAGGTCGGCCACCGCCTGCACGTAACCCTCGGCCCAGGCCCGGCAGTAGACATAGCAGATCTCGCGGTGGGCCACGGGCAATCGCGCCTCGGCATTCACCGTCAGACATTCGCGGCAGGCCTTGGTCCGCAGGTACACCGTGCGACCCTCGCGCCAGATGTCGGGCATGGCCGCGCCGCGGTCATCGAAGAATCCCTGCAACCAGGCGCGGATACCCTCGATGGGGTCGGCGGCGAACTCTGCACGGTCAAAGTCGCCTGTCTCGAGGGCGCCAACCAGACGCGCCACACCTTCCTGGTAGCCCAGCGCCAAATACTGTCGACGCAGTACCGGCCAGGCCAAATCGCCAAAGGCCGCGTGTAGGGCATTTACTCCCGCGAGGTCCGCCAGCTTGGCGTCCAGGTCGGTGGCAGTTAGCCCCTGATTGTTGCTGCCCATGATTCGGCTCCGGAGTTGTTGCGTACCGCCCCATGCAGTCGCCAGCGCACTGTACCATGGCCGCAGCGGCCTGAAAACTCCCGGTGCGAATACTCATGTGGGCTTGCGGGTATGATCTCATAGTGATATCATTTTGACATCCAGAACGAGTCGCGATTCTCCGTTTCGGTCCCGGATGTCGATTCTTCGAGGAGGGGATGATGCATACCGAACGCAAACTCGATACGCCGTCAGGCTGGGGACCGTTGTTTCTGGCCGTTTTCCTGATCATTGCCAGCATCGTGGTATTCATATTGGCCATCGCCAACGAGTCCGTGCCGGCGCTGGTCGCCAGTATCGTCGGCCTGATCCTGGGCTTGTTGACACTTGCCGGGTTGTTCGTAATCAACCCCAACGAGGCGGCGATAATGCTGCTCTTCGGCGCCTACAAGGGCACCTCCAAACAGAACGGCCTGCGTTGGGCCAACCCCTTCTACACGAAACTGAAGGTGTCGTTGAAGGCGCGAAACCTCAACGGCGACCGCCTCAAGGTGAACGACCTGAGCGGCAATCCCATCGAGATCGCCG
>QNDV01000325.1 GCA_003646045.1 bacterium | reverse complement strand
GGAGAGGGTCGTCGAGATCCGCAAGGAACTGGATGCGGGGCGTCCCTTCGCCGAGGTGGCGAGTTCCTACTCCCGGGGGCCCAATGCCAGTCGGGGCGGTGCCATCGGCCTGGTGGCGCCGGGGGACCTGTTCGAACCGGCGCTGGACCGGGCGGTGTTCGCCCTGGACTTCGGAGAGATCAGCCAACCGGTGGTCACCAGTCGTGGCGTGCACCTGATGAGGGTGGATGCCATCCAGGACGATGGGAAACGTGCCATCAGCCAGATCTTCCTGCCCATCGAGGTGACCCAGCAGGATGTGGACGATGCCGCGGCGGTGATCGGCATGGCCCGGGCCCGGTTGCTGGCCGGGGAGCCCTTTGCCACCGTGGCCGCCGAAGTGAGCGGTGACGAGGCGTCGGCGGCCAACGGCGGTGTCCTGGGCACGTTCCGTCTCGAGGACCTGTCCGAGCAGTTCCAGTCGGTGCTGGTCGATGTCGAGGTGGGGGAGATCACCGAGCCGGTGCTGACCCCCGTGGGCTGGTACCTGTTCCAGTTGCAGGAGCGTGTGCCGGGCCACATGTTCACCTATGAGGAACTCCGGGAACAGCTGCGCATAGTGGTGGAAAACACGCGTATCGAAGCGAAACTGGCGGAATACGTGGCGGAACTGCGAACCCGGTTCTTCATCGACGAGAAAAGCTGACCATCACCCGCCGTCCTGCAGGCGACGGGTTTCCTCCCGCAGAAAACCAGGCAGCCAGGGGAAGCCGGGGACGACCGTCTACATACGGTCAGCCACCCGGGCCATCAGGTCCGTTTGGCGACTGCGCCACGGTGTCCGCACCGCCGTCCAGACGGCAGAAAACCACTCCTGCCAGCAGGGCACGGATTTCGATTGCCAGTCCGGGGGTGACCCGCTCGTCGGCATCGAGCACCAGATCGACGGTACCGTCACTCGACCCGGTGTCGGTGACAACCAGTTCGTCCCACAGGCCTTCGACACTGGCCAGAAGTCCGGGCAGCATTTCCACTTCGTCCCTGACGATGAGGCACAGACTGAGTTAGGATTGGTTTACGGTTCCTCCCGGGTGGTGGGCCGCCACTATGCACTTGGCGGCACGATTCGTGCAACTCGTTGGTGGCCGGGCCCGATACGGGTGATCGGGTTGCCGGCCGCAATGTGTCGCGAATAGAACCAACCCCTAGTGGGAGAATGTTTTGGACCAATCAACGCCCCTGGCCGCGGGACCCCTCGAAGAACGGCCGGTGATCGGTTTTCGTCACGTCGACCTGGTGTATGATGACCAGGTGGCCCTGAAGGACGTCACCTTCACCGTGGCCAACGGCGAATTCCTGTGCCTGACCGGACCCAGCGGCGCCGGCAAGAGCAGTATCCTGCGCCTCATCGCCATGGACGCCTTGCCCTCCCGTGGCGAGGTAATCGTCCGGGGTATGCTGGCCTCGCGGATGAACCGCCGCAAGGTACCCCGGTTGCGTCGCGAGATCGGCTTCGTCTTCCAGGACTTCCGCCTGCTGGATGATCGCAGCGTGGAAGACAACGTGGCTTTCGCCCAACTGGTGGTGGGAGTCCGTTCGGCCCAGATCAAGCGCAACGTCATGCGCGTGCTGACCCAGGTTGGCCTGTGGGGCAAGCGCCACCGTCTGCCCCGGCAATTGTCCGGGGGCGAGCAGCAACGTGTGGCCATCGCCCGGGCCATGGTCAACAGTCCCAAGATCCTGCTGGCGGACGAGCCCACCGGTAATCTGGATCCGGTGACCGCCCAGGAAATCATCGACCTGCTCTTTCGTATCAACGACGCCGGCACCTGCGTTGTCTTCAGCACCCACGACCACGGTATCGTACACGTCTTCGGTGAGCGCGTGATGATCGTGCAGGACGGACGTCTGGTCTCGGACGAAAAACGACGCACCCAGGTGGATCGCAGTGCCAACCTGGCAGATCACATGTACCGTGGCCAGTCGGCGCCGAAGGAGTTCCAGCATGCTTGAACGTACCCGGACGGCCTACCTGCTGAGAGAGTCGTTCGCCGGCTTCCACCGCCGCAAACTGACCACCGGTGTGACCATCCTCATCATGGGTGCCTCCCTGCTGGTATTGGCCGTCTTGACCCTGGTGACCCTGAATCTGGGCCACGCCCTGGAAACGGCCCGTGCGGGTATTGACATGCGTGTCTTTCTGCGGGATGACCTGGCTCCCGCGCGGCTGGCTGAACTGCAGCCGCGCCTGGTGGTGATTCCCGGCGTTGCACGCACCAGCTTCATCAGTCCCGAAATGGCGTTGCGCGAACTGGAACTGAATCTGGGTGCGGATGCGGACCTGCTGGAAATGGTGGGGGAGAACCCCCTGCCTCCGTCCTACCATCTGACTCTTACCGCCGAGGCCCGCAACCTCGAGGCGGTCCGTGGAATCCGCGACGAGTTGGCTGTGTGGCCCGAGGTTGCCGAGATCATTTTCCACCAGGACTGGATCGACGCCCTGGAGACCTGGACTGTGCGTTTCCGCCTGGCCAGCCTGGTGGTGGGTCTGGTGGTGTTCGTCGCGGCGGTCTTTGTCATCTCCAATACCGTCAAGTTGACCATGGCGGCCAGCGCGCGGGTGATACAAATCCAGAAACTGGTGGGCGCCACCAACGCCTTCATCCGCACACCCTACCTGATGGAGGGAGCCCTGCAGGGACTGCTGGCGGGTTCCCTGGCCATGGGCTCACTGCTGGGGGCCGGGTTCCTGCTGGGTGATCGTCTGGGGGGCATCGTGTTTTTCGCGCCGGGGCAGATCGTGGGGTTCGTGGCCTTCTGTGTCCTGCTCGGTCTGATCGGCAGCTGGTCCGCCATGCGAAAGTATCTGACCATGCAGAGCGACCTGTGATGGGACGGAATAGTCGTATGAAACCCCCGGTTGGGGTCCTGTGCCTGGCAGCGGGTCTGGCTGGTCTGGCGGCCCTGGCGGCCACTGCCCAAGTGGATTCCGCCACGACCGATCCCCTGTCCGCGAGCATCGACGAGAACACCAGCGAGTTGGCGATGCTCCGCGAGAAGATCGCCACCAGGCGTGCCAACATCGACGGGTTGGCCGACCAGGAGGAACAGGTTCGCCGCTCCTACGACGAAGTGTCTGCCGAAATCGAGGAGACTGTTCATATCCTGGGGGAAATGGCTCGCCGTGAGCGGAAGTTACAGGATCAGAGCGACTCGCTGGCCGTTCGCCTCGAGGTGCGCCAACAGGAATTCCTGGCCCAACGCCGGGCCCTGGGCCGACGCCTGCGCGCCATGTATATCCACGGACGGACCGATGACCTGCGCACCGTGCTCACCGCCCGGAGCGTGACCGGCATGCTGACGCGGGTGCGGCTGAACCGTACGGTGGCGCGAGTGCAGGCTTCCCTGGTGAGACAGTCCCGCGACGAGGGTCGCAGCTTGATGTACCAACAGCGCCTGCTGGATTCGGCACTGGTCCAGATCTGGCAGTCCCGGGCCGAGACCGGAGACCAGAGCGGGCGCATGGAATTACTGCAGGCCGAGAAATCGGCAGCCCTGCGCGAATTGCAGGTCCAGCGGCAGGATCTCAAGCGCGACCTGCTGGACATGGATCTCAGCGAGCAGAAGCTGACCTACCTGCTGGAGGATCTGGAAAGGCAGCGCGAGATCCGGGCCGCTCGTCCCGATACCGCGGCTACGACCGTGGTGGAACTGCTGGATCTGGCGGGGGAACTGGAGTGGCCGGTGCAAGGTTCGGTGGTTCGCGGCTTCGGACGGTCCGTACATCCCCGCTTCAAGACCGTCACCTTGAACAACGGCGTGAATATCGCGGCACCGGTAGGCAGCCCGGTGGCTGCGGTGGCGGCTGGCCAAGTGGAATTCTGTGACAATTTGCCCGGCTTCGGGCGATGCGTTATCCTAGACCACGGCGAAGGTTACTATACCCTCTACGCCCATCTGGACCGTGCCTACGTGACGGCCGGGGCGGAAATCGCCCGGGGCCAGATCGTGGCCGAGGTGGGACGCCCCACGGCCGGTGAAGAGCCCCAACT
>QNDV01000324.1 GCA_003646045.1 bacterium | reverse complement strand
CCCGGACGCAGCAGCGCCCGATCCAACACGTCCGGACGGTTCGTCGCCGCCATCAGGATGACGCCGTCGTTCGTGTCGAAGCCGTCCATCTCCACCAGCAACTGGTTCAAGGTCTGCTCGCGCTCGTCGTGTCCGCCGCCCAGGCCCGCGCCGCGGTGGCGACCCACGGCGTCGATCTCATCGATGAAGATGATGCAGGGAGCGTTCTTCTTGCCCTGTTCGAAGAGATCGCGCACGCGACTGGCGCCCACGCCCACGAACATCTCCACGAAATCACTGCCGCTCATGCTGAAGAACGGTACGCCAGCCTCGCCGGCCACCGCCCGGCCCAGCAGGGTCTTGCCCGTGCCCGGCGCACCCACCAGCAGGGCGCCCTTGGGGATGCGGCCACCCAGGCGCTGGAACTTCTGGGGCGCCCGCAGGAAGTCGATGATCTCCTGCAGTTCGTACTTGGCCTCGTCGCAGCCAGCCACGTCCTCGAAGGTGATTTCCGGCTTGTCCATGTTGAACAACTTGGCCTTGGACTTGCCGAAGCTGAAGGCCTTGTTGCCGCCGCCCTGCATTTGCCGCAGGAAGAACAGCCACAGCACCAGGATCAACAGGAAGGGCAGGTAATAGGTCAGGAAATGGGCCCACCAGTTGGTCTTGGGAGGCTCGCCGATCTGGGTCGCGTCCGGGTTGCCCGCCTTGATGTACTCGTAGAATTCGGGATTGTCCGACAGCAACCGCGTGTGGAAGCGGTCCACCTCTTTCAGGGTGCCGTCCTTGACCGTCAGGGTGGTCTTCTCGTTGAGCTCACCCAGGACGTTCAGCCCCGTCTTGCTGATGGAGCGGATATTGCCCGTCTGCACCTGCTCGTCGAAGGCGGAGAAGGTGATCACCTCCACCGTCGAGCGATCGATGTAGATCATCTGGTAGACCAGGAAAACCAGGAATACCAGCAGGATCCAGAAGCCGGCGGTCTTGCCGGGGATCTGGGGCGGCTTGATGCTGGGACCGCGCGGCGGGCGTTTTTTCGGGCCGTCGTCCTTGCGGGGCGGGTTGGGGCTCATCGGGTTGTTCATCCTTGCTTCAAGGGTTCTTGTTTCCCGGCCGTTGGACTTCAGAAGCCTGACGTCGCACGACGCGCAGACTAACTGCAGACCCGGTCGTAGGCAACAGTCGTGTACGTTCGGCTCGGGCCACGCCCACGCTCCAGAGGATGCCGGCGTCGTCCTCGACCACCAACAGACCCGGTCGCGCCTTGGCGGGCAGTTTCTTCTCGCGAAAAAGATCGCTCAATTTCTTCGTGCCGTCGAGCCCGAAGGGCCGCATGCGGTCACCCTCGGCCCAGTTCCTGACCCGCAGTCGTCCCTGCAGGACGTCCGCGGGGCACACCAGCGACCAGGTGGACTCGTCGTCGGGCCGGTCGGTGTCCCGGGAAACGTCGTCTGTGATTTCTTCGTTGCGCACCAGAATACGATATTCCGACGCATTCCGCCCGGGAACGGTTGCGTTGCGCGGGCGCCTGAGCAGATCGAATTCCCGTTCGAGGCGCCGGCCGTCCGGCAGGTCCAGTCCCGTGCCGGAAATCCCGGTGTCCAGCCACTTGAGGACCGCCTCCACGTGTACACGTTCCAGATCCTCCGTGCCCAACCAGATTCGCAGGACCCGGGCTGCCAGGGCCGGCTCCAGTGCCGTCAGGGTATCCACATCCAGGTCCTCGTCACGGAGGCAACGGGCCAGGGCCTCGTCGGTCCACCGCGCAAGCAGTTCCCGGTCCGCGTCCTGCAACTCGGCCAGCCGGGCGGCGGCCGCCTCGACGCCGGGGCCGAAGATACCCCGGGCCACGGGTAACAATTCACGGCGCAGGCGGGCGCGGGTGTTGGCGCCGTCGCTGTTGGTGGCATCGTGACGCCAGGATTGGCCGGCGGCCTGGAGGTAGGCCAGTATTTCAGCGCGCGACACGGTCAGCAACGGATGCAGCCAGTGCCCTGCCACCGGGCGGATTCCCGCCAGGCCATCGGGCCCGGTGCCCCGCATCAGGCGCATGATGACGGTTTCGGCCTGGTCGTCCCGGTGATGTCCGGTGGCCACGGCATGAAGGGTGTCATCACTGGCCAACACGCCGGCCAGGAAGCGGCGGCGCAGGTGCCGGGCCGCCTCTTCCAGTCCCTTGCCCCGTTCCCGGGCCAGTGGGCGGGGGTCCTCGTGTCCCGTGTGCAGCGGTACGTCCAGCCTCCGGCACAGGTCGGCACAGAACTCCTGGTCCCCATCGGCCTCGACCCCGCGCAGACCGTGATGCAGATGGGCCGCGGCCAGGGGGCTGTCGGTGTTTGTGGCCCAATGGCGTGCCGCCAGCAACAGGGCCGTGGAGTCGGCTCCACCGGACACGGCCACCAGCAGGCCGGGTCGTGCTGCACGGGGGCAGGCCTGGGCCAACTGGGCGGTCAGGTGCCGCGATACGGTTTCGTTGAAAAGATCAGGATTCATGACGCCCCCGGGGCGAGGCAGTCCCTGCTTGACGAGTCCAGGTAAGTAACGTTGGTAGCGGCTCAGGGATTCGAACCCCGGACACTCGGATTATGATTCCGATGCTCTAACCAACTGAGCTAAGCCGCCACCCAAACACGATGTCCAGGGAGCCTTTTCTGAGGCTCCCGAGGCAGGGCGAAAATCTACAAGGGGAGTGGTTTCTTGTCAAGATTGCTGCCGGAACCTATGCTCCGCCCATGAAACGCCCGCTCTTCCCCGAAATACCGGTTCCGGGCATTGTTCTGGAGCCGGATCAGGCACACCTCGACCCTCTCGCGGGCCTACTGGTGGCAGTGATCGGCTATGGCACCATGGGGCGGGCCCATGTCCTGAACCTGCGCCGCAGCGGCGTCGAAGTCGTGGTGGGAGCGCGTGGCGGTTCGCCGCGGGCCGACCTTGCCCGCCAGGAGGGCGCCGACGTGCGCCCGGTGAGTGAGGCGGTGGCGGCCGCCGACCTGGTCATGCTGCTGCTGCCGGACGAAGCCATGGCCGAGTCCTGGCGCCGGGATATCGAACCCCACCTCAGGCCCGGGATTCCGGTCGGCTTTGCCCACGGGTTCGCCATCGCCTTCGACCAGATCCGTCCCGGGCCCGCTCGCCACTGTTTCCTGGTGGCCCCCAAGAGCCAGGGCGATATGCTCATCGAGGCCCATGCGGCCGGTGGCGGAGTCCCCGGACTGCTGGCTGCCACCGCGGGAGCGCCACTTGCAACCTGGGATCTGGCTGCCGCGTATGCCTTGGCCGTGGGCTGTCTGGCGGGGGGCGGATTCGTCACCACTTTCCGCGACGAATGCATCAGTGACCAGTTTGGCGAGCAGGTCGTGTTGTGCGGTGGCGTGATCGAACTGCTCAAGGCGGCCTTCACGGTGATGGTCGAGGGAGGGTACGGCGAAGAAAACGCCTACTTCGAGTGTATCCACGAATTGAAACTGATCACGGACCTGTTGCACCGGCATGGACTCGACGGTATGCGCGGGCGCATCAGCGGCACCGCGGCCTATGGCGGGTTGACCCGTGGGCCGTTCCTGATCGACACTTCGGTGCGGGAGCGCATGCGGCAGGTCCTGACGGAAATCGAGGACGGCACTTTCGCCCGGGAGTTCCTGGCGAATCATGCCGATCCCGACACCGGTTTGGCGGCACTGAAACAACGTGAGGCCGCGGAGCCGCTGATTGCCGCGGGCCGGAAGGTGCTGCCGCGGCTTTATCCCGAGGAAGAAGACCCCGAGGAGGGATCATGAACGACAATTTTCTGGGACGTCTTAGTGATCTGGTGACCAGGCCGGGACGCTGCATGGCGAACGTGGCGGAGAACCCGCGCTGGTGGCAGCCGGGACTGCTGGTCTTCGTGACCATGGCGGTATTCACCTGGTTGATTGCGCCCATCTCAGGCCCCGAGCAGCTGGAAATGATGCGCGATTCGCGCCTGATGCAGATGATGTCCGAAGCCGATTGGCAGGCCCAGTACGACCTGGCTCTCGATCCGCCGCCGTTGCAGCGGGCCCTGTCCTCCGTGGG
>QNDV01000323.1 GCA_003646045.1 bacterium | reverse complement strand
TCCTCGCTCTTGAGGTGGTTGTTGATGGCCACCACGAAGAAGAAGGCGCCCAGGTTCATGAGGGTGTAGACCAGCAGGTAGAACAGGATGGCCTGCAGGCCCTGGTCCGTCAGCAGGACGAAGCCCATGAGCAGGTAACCCACGTGGGCGATGCTCGAGTAGGCGAGCATGCGCTTGACGTTTTCCTGCCGCAGCGCCACCAGGTTGCCGTAGGTCATGGTGGCCGCCGCCATCACGGCCATCAGCAGGGGCCAGTTGATCTGGCTGACCAGCGAGGCCGAGGCATGGGCGTCCGGACCCGCGGCCAGGGTTGTGTAGAAGAAGCGGATCATCAGGGCGAAACCGGCCGCCTTGGGGCCGACGCTGAAAAAGGCGCTGACCGGGGTCGGAGCGCCCTCGTACACGTCCGGGGCCCAGAAGTGGAACGGCACCGCGGCGATCTTGTAGCTCATGCCCGCCAGCACCAGGACCACCGCCACCAGCAGGGCGAAGGGGTTGACCCCCGCCTCGAGTCCGGCCCGGATGCCGTCGAACTGCATGGAGCCTGTCATGCCGTAGAGCAGGGACAGTCCGTACAGCATGATGGCGCTGCTCACCGCGCCGAAGATGACGTACTTCAGGCTGGCTTCAGTGCTGCGCAGGCTGGTGCGCATGTAGCCGGCCATGACGTAGCTCGTAAGACCCACCGCTTCCATGGACAGGAAGAGCATCAGCAGGTCCTTGGCCTCGGCCATGACGCAGGCGGCCATGGTCAGCAGCACGGTCAGGGCGTAGAACTCGCCCTTGTTCTCGCGCCGCTCGCCCATGATCTCCTCGCTGGTCCAGGCAATGAGCACCGTGGCCAGACCCGTGAAGATGAAGAGCAGGCGGAAGAAGGCGGCCAGGCCGTCGACCACTATCAGGTCGCCCATGACGGTATGGGCACCGGTGCCCAGATCGGCCACCGCGTAGCTGCCGGCTGTAACCAGTCCGGCCACCGCGATGCCGAAGGGCACGCCAATGCGACGACCGCGGGCGATCATGTCCCCCAGCAACGCGACCAGGAAGGTCACGGCGAGGATCGCCTCCGGGCGCCAGTACGCCAGGTCGGACCAGTTGGGAATGTTCACATTCAACAGTTCCATCAAGGAACGCTCCTCGGCGTGCGGCCTAGCCGGCCACCACCTTGATCAGGTTGTTCAGGGACGCCTTCATGAGGTTCAGCAACGGCATGGGATACACACCGAAGAGCAGCACCAGGATACCGATGGGCACCAGGGTGAACATCTCGCGCGCGTTGATGTCCGGCAGGTCGTCGTACTTGTCCTGTTTCGGACCCAGGAACACGCGCTGCAGCATCCACAGCACGTAGGCCGCACCGATGATCAGGCCCAGGGCGGCGATGATCGTCAGGGTGCGGTAGACCGGGAAGACGCCCATGAAGATCATGGCCTCGCCCACGAAGCCGCTCAGGCCCGGCAGGCCCAGGGCGGCGAACAGGGCGAAGCTGAACACCGAGGTATAGACCGGCATCTGCAGGCCGATGCCACCGAAGCCGTTGATCTCGCGGTGGTGGGCACGGTCGTAGATCACGCCCACGCAGAGGAACATCATGGCCGTAATGGTACCGTGGTTGAACATCTGCAGCACGGCGCCGTTGATGCCCGCCTCGGTGAAGGCGGCCATGCCCAGCAGCACGTAGCCCATGTGGCTGACCGACGAGTAGGCCACCAGCTTCTTCATGTCGGTCTGGGCCATGGCGCAGAAGGCGCCGTAGAGGATGTTGATCACACCCAGGATGGCCAGCGGGTAGCTGAACCAGAGGGCCTGGTCGGGCAGCAGCGGGTAGCTGATGCGCAGGATGCCGTAGGTTCCCATCTTCAACAGCACACCGGCCAGGATGACCGACACGGCCGTGGGCGCCTCCACGTGTGCGTCCGGGAGCCAGGTGTGGAACGGGAAGATGGGCACCTTGATGGCGAAACCGATGAACAGCCCCAGCCACAACAGGTGGCGGATGTTGGTCATCTGCAGCCAGGTGCTGTGGTTGGCCTGGTCCATCATGTGCAGCATGTTGATCGTGTGGCCGCCGGTCACCGGGTCGGTGGTGTTCAGGTAGAAGGCGATCATCGCCAACAGCATGAGCACCGAGCCGGCCAGGGTATAGAGGAAGAACTTGATGGCGGCGTACTCGCGCCGCGGTCCGCCCCAGATCCCGATGAGGAAGTACATGGGCAGCAGCATCACTTCCCAGAACACGTAGAACAGGAAGAAGTCCAACGAAACGAAGACGCCGAACATTCCCGCCTCCAGCAGCAGGAACAGCGCGAAGTAGCCCTTCACCGCCTTGTCGATCTTCCAGGACGCGACGATGCACAGGAACGAGAGCAACGCCGTCAGCAGCATCATGGGCACGGACAGGCCGTCGACCCCCATGAAGTACTCGATGTTGAAGCTCTTGATCCATGTGTAGTGCTCGACGAACTGGAAACCGGTCGTCTCCCGGTCGAACTGTATGAACAGCTGGACGGCCAGGATCAGGGGGACGGCGGCGGCAGCGGCGGCGACCGTCTTGATGATTTCTTTCCGCTGAGCGGGAATGAAAAGGATCACAGCCGCCCCGATGACCGGGAAGAAGGTCATCCAGGAAAGAATGTGCTCACCCATGCGTGGCGCTCCTCTCGGGTGTTGGCAAACTACCCTGCATTACAGGACTCGATAGACCAGAACCAGCACGAGCAACGAGGCGCTGACGTACACGAGGTACGTCTGCACCCGCCCGGTCTGGATCCGTCGGAAACCTTCGCCGGCTCCCTGGAGCACGGCGGCGACACCATTGACCGCACCATCGACGATCCACCGGTCGGTCAGCCCCGCTACCCAGGCGACCATGCGCGTCAGGTAGCCGGTGCCGTTGACGATGCCGTCGACGATGTATTTGTCGAACAAGGCGCACATCCGCGCCCACCACAGGGTGGCCGGATAAACCGTGGCGCCATAGAGCTCGTCGAAGAAGTACTGCCCCTGCAGCACGGTGTAGACCCCGTGCAGGCGCTTCTGCACCGCGGCCGTGTCCACACCCTTGCGGTAATAGACGAACCAGCTGGCGATGATGCCCAGGAAAGCCATGCCGATGGACATGGCCATGGCCCTGACGTGGGCCGTGTGGTGCACATCGTGGTGGTCACCGTGACCATCCGTCGCGTGGGCATCGGCAGCATGGGCATCCACCGCGTCGGCATCCACGTGCTCCGCCGGCGTGGCGTGTTCCACATCCGTGGCGGCGTGGGAATCAACCACGTGATGGGCGTCGTCAGGCGCCGGCTGCACGTGGAACTCGGCGGCAATGGCCGATATGTCGTAGGGCTCGGTGAACTTGGCGAACCAGCCCTGGTCAGCCGTCTTCCAGCCCGCGGCGGTGATGGAGAAGAAGGCCAGAATCATCAGGGGGATGGTCATGCTCCAGCCCGATTCGTGGGCGTGGGAGAATTTCTCCTCGTCCCGCGGCTTGCCGAAGAACGTCAGGAAGATGATGCGGAACATGTAGAACGGCGTCAGGGCCGCGGCGGTGATACCCAGGATGAAGGGCAGGTAGTGCCCCTCGATCATGCCGAAGGCCAGGGTCGAACCCAGGATGCCGTCCTTGGAGTAGAAGCCGGCGAAGAACGGCACGCCGCTGATGGCCAGGGTGGCGATGAAGAAGGTCACGAAGGTGATGGGCATCTTCTTGCGCAGGCCGCCCATGTCGGGCATCTCCTGCGAATGCACGGCGTGGATCACCGAACCCGCTCCCAGGAAGAGCAGGGCTTTGAACATGGCGTGGGTGGTCAGGTGGAACATGGCGTTGGTGGCGTCCCCCGCGCCCAGGGACATGACCATGTAACCAAGTTGACTAAGTGTCGAGAACGCCAACACCCGCTTGATGTCCGTCTTGACCAGGGCAATGGTCGCGGCGATGAAGGCCGTGACCGCCCCCACGTAGAGGATTACCAGTCCCGCCTCCGGTCCGAACAGCGGCGCCAGGCGTGCCACCATGTACACACCGGCAGCCACCAT
>QNDV01000322.1 GCA_003646045.1 bacterium | reverse complement strand
CCTGCCATTGATCCTGTACGGGACCCAACCCCCAGGGCACTACCAGCAGCACTGCCAGGAGTGCCGCGATCCACACGCCACGAGTACGCCGCAGCAACGCTCCGGCGCCGACAGCGGCCAGCAGGGCCAGCATGGGAAACAGGGCCAACCGGTAGCGTGAAACGACGAAAAACACGCTCTGGGTCGCCAGCAGTGCCGCCGTCGCCAGGGGCAGGATCCACCAGCCGGCGCGGCGACGGCGGGCCAGATCCACCGAGCCGGCCACCGCCAGAACCACCAACAGCGCCCAGGGTATTACAAAAATCCGCAACAGCGGCACCGTCCGCCGCCAGCCGTCCAGGGGTGTCAACTGGTCGATCTCCCAGGCCTGCAAATGCAGCCAGATCTTGCGCAACCACAGACCCGCCGTGACCAGGGGACGATCGGTGGCCGCGGCCAGGGCCCTTGCCGTCCAGATGCTGTCCGCCGTCGCCAGCGAGATTTCATGCCGGCCCAACTGCCGGGCCAGGTACCCGCGACCGGCAGGGTCCTCGCGCCAGTCCCCGGGAATCACCGCCACATAGAAGCCGTTGGCCTCGGGGCCGTTGCCCACGACCAGGTTGACGCCGGCGTTAAGGGTCGGACCCGCGGGCCGGCCGCTGAGGCGACTGTTATGCACGCTGGCCGGCAGCAACACGACCATCGCGGCCAACAACACTACCACCGCACCCCACCTGTTCCCTGCCGCCAACGATACGACCATGGCCACCGGCACCAGCACCAGGGCGGTGCCCCGCAACAGCCCCGCCAGACCCAGGGATATACCCACGAGTGCAACCTGCCACCACGTCGCCGGTCCCCGCACCAGCAATGCCACCGCCAGGGTGACCAGCAGCAACAGGGGCAACTCGACCAGCACGGCCAGGGCATAGACCGCCGCCGGTCGGTAGAGGGCGAACAGCAGGGTGGGCAACCACACCAGCCAACGCCGCCGGGGCAGATCGTCCGGCAACCACCAGCCGGCAGCCAGACGCAGCAGCCAGGCCACCCCCAGCCAGCAGGTGATCTGCAGCATCCGCAGTGAGCGCAGGGTCACCGGTGGCACCACCCGGTCGTCGGGTACACCACCGCCGGCGCCGGCCAGCTTCATCAACACGGGATAGAGGGGGGACATGAAATGGGCCTTGTCCGCCGGCGACGCCAGGCCCTCCAGTTCGGCGGCCCGATCGAGGTACCAGACTTCGTCCAACAGGGGCACCAGGGCAAAAACCGAGCCCTCGGCCTGGACCAGCAGCACCGTCCACAGGACGAGGACGACAGCCAGCGCCGGCAATGCCCGTTTCATCACACGCTGAACCGGATTTCGAGAACGTCGCCGTCCTGCACCGCGTAGCCCTTGCCCTCGAGACGGACCTTCTTCGCCGCCTTGGCGGCGGACAACGAGCCCGCTGCCACGAGATCCTCGTAGGCCGTGGTCTCGGCACGAATGAAGCCGCGCTCCAGATCACTGTGGATACGGCCTGCCGCCTCGGGGGCCAGAGCACCCCGGCGCACGGTCCAGGCCCGGCACTCGTCCTCTCCCACGGTGAAGAAGCTCTGCAGGTCGAGAGCTCCGTAGGCGCCCCTTATCATGCGATGGGCGGCGGGTTCGTCCACACCCAGATCGGCGAGGAACTCGGCGGCATCCGCGGGATCCAATTGGGCCAATTCCTCTTCTATGGCGGCACAGACAGTCACTACCTGGGCCCCGGCGGCAGAAGCGGCTGTGGCGGCCTCGGCCGGGGGTTCTTCACCCTCGGCGTGGTTCAGCACCACGATCAACGGTTTGCGGGTCAGGAAAGTATAGCCCGAGGTCATGCGTTCCTCGTCGACATTCAGCTCCAGATCGCGCAACGGACGGTCATTCTCCAACTGCTCGCGCAGGCGTTCCATGAGGGGCGGCTCCAGCAGGTTGGCCACCTTGCCCATGCGGTCCTTTTCCTTGGTGAGTTTCTCCAACCGGTTCTCCACCACCTGCAGGTCGGCCAAGCTCAGTTCCAGGGCCAGGGTCTCCAGCTCACCCACCGGATCAGGTACACCGTAACCGCCGTCGAAACAGCGGATGACCTGGGCCAGGGCGTCCACCTTGCGGGCGTGCTCCAGAAAACGGGTGGCCTCACGGTTCCCGTCGGCGCCGGCGCCACCCTGAAATCCAGGGACGTCCACCCACTCGATGGCCGCATGGACGGTACGCTTGGGGTTGAACATCTCCGACAGGATATCCAGTCGCGGGTCAGGCACCTTGCCCACCGCCAGGTGTGGTTCGACACCCCCCTGGCCCGTGGGCAGGTCCGCACCGGTGGTAACATTGAACAGGGTAGTCTTGCCGGTGAACTTGACACCGATGAGGCCGATCTGCACGGGGCACTCCAAGGCGCGGCCATCGGGTCGCGCGGGACCGGGGATGGGAGGATCAGGCGCCGACGGTCAACGGTTCGGCGGCGGACGATTGCAGGTCTCACGGTAGGACCACTCTGACGGTAGTCCCTTACGACCCGCGATGTCCACGGCAGTCACACGCACCTCGTAGTCATGGTCGTAGAACGCCTTGAAGGTATAGTCGCGGGAGTCGTCCGGTGTCACGAAACGGTGCAGCAGCACCGATCCATCCTGCTGGACCTCGACAATGTAGTGGTCCACGGCCGCTCCCGTCGTGGGCGCCGACCAGTTGTAGTGCCAGGTTTCCGACTCCACGGTCTGGGCATTGGCCGGTGCCAACCCTGCGGCAACCGTCATCGTGACCACCAGAAACAATAAAATGGCACCGGTAGCCGAATCTTTTTTGCCGGTCTTCATCTCGCGGCCTCCTTGGTGCATTGGTTGAATCCGGGGCGACAAGGGCGTGACCCACAAAATAATACCGCTATCCTCTTCTGAACGCAAAATGAACATTGGCGTCCGTTCTCGTCGTAAATAGGACATTTCGTCAGGGGATATCGCAGACTCACGGTTGCTTCGCCAGCCGACTGGACCGCATATTGCTCTTTGTGTCCGGGCAGAAAACGACACAGGGGAGGGGCAAGGCCGCCACTCCGGACCCGAGACACGGGAAGGATCCGTTTTGACCCCGACCAAAACCCTGCTGGCGACCGCCCTGTTGGTACTCGCCGC
Organism: bacterium; assembly: GCA_003646045.1. Next base: position 906 of record QNDV01000322.1, on the reverse strand, counting down.
CGGTTCCCAGGCCGCCACCATCAATATTCCGGGTGACCACGCCACCTTGGCCGAAGCCCTGGCTGCTGCCAATGACAACGATATCATCGAACTGGCGCCTGGTACCTACCGGACCGCCGGTGTGACGGTTTCCCTCGGTATCACCATCCGGGGCATGGGCAGTGACCCCCGCGGTGTGGTACTGGACGGCGAGAACATGGATCGCATCATGTCCATCGAGTTCCTGCCGGCACCGGTCTGGATCCAGAATCTCACCTTCCGTAACGGCCGGGCCCGGGGCGAGAGCACTAATCTCATGAGCGGTGGGGCACTTTTCGTGAACCACGCCAATGTGGCCCTGCAGAACTGCCGCTTCGAGAACAACCATGCTGCCGCCCACGGAGGCGCCATGCGCGCCATCGAAAGCCAGTTGCGCATCAGCCAGTGCGACTTCATGGACAACACCGCCCAACGGGGTGGTGGCGCCATCGACGCGGCCACTGATGCCGCACCGGTCATTCTGCGAACCATGTTCCGGAACAACCAGGCCATGTGGGGCGGCGCCGTATCCTGTCGCGGTGGCGCGGCACCGGAGTTCAGGGGCTGTGATTTCGTCTCCAACAACGCCAGTGGACTTCTGGCCTACGGAGGCGCGATATATGCCGATTACTCGGCCGCTCCCGTGTTCGAGTCCTGTACCTTCAATGACAACGAGGCCCGTCTGGGCGGCGCCATCGCCTGTTTCCAGGGCTCAAACGTGTCGATAGCCCACAGCACGCTCGTGGGCAACACGGGGCGCGAGACCGGTGGCGGCATCTTTTGTCTCGACGGTGCGCCCCGCATCGAGAATTCCATAATCGCCTTCCAGGACGGTACCGGCATCACCAGCGAAGCTTCGGGCCTGCCCGAGGTGGAATGCACCGGAGT
>QNDV01000321.1 GCA_003646045.1 bacterium | reverse complement strand
TCTGCGGACTGCCCTTGGCGTGGTCCACCGTGGCGGTGAACTCGCGGCCGTCGTTGGCGGTGATGGTCGCGATGGCCCGCTTCGTGCCCGGGAACAGGGCGTCTATCTCGTCGTTGGCCACCACTTCGATCTTGCCCAGCAGAGTGCGGATGCGCGGGTCGAATAGCTTCTCCTGCTCGAAACTGTTGGGATAGACGCCGCCGTCGGCAGCTACCGCGGCCAGGCAGTAGGGCAGACTGTGGTCGGCCGTCTCCTTGGTCTGGGGGTCGTATTTGGACGGATCCGACAGGATGTCCGCGCCGCGGGCCGTGGTCTGGATGTGGATCTTCGCCAAGTCCTCCGCCACCAGGCCGTTGTCCTTCATGATCCTCTGCACCGCCGACATGGGCTGATGGGTCAGCGCCTCGGTGGGGAAGGCCTTGTAACCGCATTCGCGGATCATGAACCGCTCGCCCAGACCGTCCAGCAGGATCTCCGGCTTGAGCTCCACGTTGTGCAGTACGTGCTGGAAGCCCTCCTTGCCCTCGATGACTTCCACCGGTCCCTCGTAGCCCTCGGCCGCCATCTGGGCCGCCAGCACCCCGGCCTGGGTGGCCAGCGGGTCGGCGGTATTCTTCATGTTGGTCAGGTGACCGGCCACCACGCCGCCCAGGGTGTAGTGGCTGCTGCCGGCGATGCCCGCCGCGGCCACCAGCTGGTCGGCATTCAGGCCGTAGATCCGGCCGGCTACGAACGGACTGACCAACTGGGTCAGGGTCGCATGGTGCCAACCCACCTCGCGCACGCCGGGGAAGCAGGCCAGGCACCAGCGCAGTTCCAGTTCGTAGGCGATCATGATGGCGACCAGGGCCTCGCGGCCATCCTTGCCCTCGGCCTCGGCGGGAGAAAGGGCACCGAAGATGATGTCCGACGGGTGACTCGGGTCCTGCTCCCAGTAGATGTCGTTGTAGTCCAGGGCCCTGACCAGCAGGCTGTTCATGAGGGACGCGCCCGCCGCGTTGGTCTTGAGTCCGTTGCCGATGAGGGTCGCCTCCGGCGTGCCTCCCTGCCGCGCGGTGAAACGGTACATGGCGGCCATGTCCTCGTTGGGCACTGCGGCCAGGGCGCAGCCCACGGAATCCAGAAGGAAGCGTTTGGCTTCCTTGAGGTCGGCGGCGGGGATATCGTCGTAGTTCAGGCCAAGAACGAAATCGGCCATCCGGCGCGTGATGCTCATTGGTCTCACCTCGTGGTCAGCAGGGTTCGATTTTCGTGGATTCCGGGCCAATCTAGCACCCGGCGTGCGTGGTCACAACCGCGCGTGGTCTAAAAAAGGGGGGCGGCCATCTGGCCGCCCCCCTGCGGAGCCCGGCGGCTCCCCGTTCCGCTGGTGTCGCTAGACGACACCCTGATCCAGCATCGTGTCGGCAACCTTGACGAAGCCGGCGATATTGGCGCCATTGACGTAGTTGCCCGGTGTTCCGTACTCCTCGGCGGCGCCGTGGGCGGCGTCGTGGATGTCCTTCATGATCCGGAGCAGCTTCTGGTCCACCTCTTCGCGGGTCCAGTTGTAGCGCATGCTGTTCTGGCTCATTTCCAGACCGGAGACAGCCACGCCACCGGCGTTGGCGGCCTTGCCGGGACCGTAGAGGATCTTGGCGTCGATGAACTGGTTCACGCCTTCGGGCACGGTGGGCATGTTGGCGCCCTCGCTGACGACGTAGACGCCGTTCTTCAGCAGGTTGGCCGCGTCCTTGGCGTTGATCTCGTTCTGGGTAGCGCTGGGGAAGGCACAATCGGCCTTGTGGTCCCACAGCGGGTTGGTCTCCGCACCCGGATCCACAGCGGTGTAGACGGCGCTGGAGAACTTGTCGGCGTATTCCTTGATGCGACCACGCTTGACGTTCTTCAGCTCCATGATGAAGGCCAGCTTCTCACGGTCGATGCCGGCTTCGTCATAGATATAACCCGAGCTGTCCGAAGCCGTGAGGGGCTTGGCACCCAGGTCCAGCAGTTTCTCGGCCGTGTACTGGAACACGTTACCGGAGCCGGAGACTATGGCGGTCTTGCCATCGAGGGTCTCACCCCGGGTCTCGAGCATGTTGGCCGCGAAGTACACGGCGCCGTAGCCCGTGGCCTCGGGCCGGATCAGGCTGCCGCCCCAGTTCAGGCCCTTGCCCGTCAGGATGCCGGTGAACTCGTTGGCCAGCTTCTTGTACTGACCGAACATGAAGCCGATCTCCCGGCCGCCCACGCCGATGTCGCCGGCGGGAACGTCGGTGTTCGGGCCGATGTGGCGGAACAGTTCACTCATGAAAGCCTGGGTGAAGCGCATGACTTCGAGGTCACTCTTGCCCTTGGGGTCGAAGTCGCTGCCGCCCTTGCCGCCGCCCATGGGCAGCGTAGTCAGGCTGTTCTTCCAGACCTGCTCGAAGGCCAGGAACTTGAGGATGCCCAGGTTGACGCTGGGGTGGAAACGCAGGCCGCCCTTGTAGGGACCGATGGCGCTGTTCATCTCGATGCGGAAGCCCTTGTTGACCTGGACTTCGCCCTTGTCGTCGACCCAGGGCACACGGAACAGGATGACACGCTCGGGCTCGACCGACCTTTCGAGGATCTTGGCCTTGCGGTATTCGGGGCGCTTCTCCAGCACCGGCCAGATCGACTCGACAACTTCTTCAACCGCCTGGTGGAACTCGGTCTCGGCCGGGTTCTTGGCGATTACGTTTTCCATGAAGGCAGCAACGTTCTGTGCCATTTTCCGTACTCCTTAGAGTTTGCTTCCCAGGTTGACTTCCGAACCTCGCGAATCGGAACCCATGTGACCGAAACATGGAAACCGTGCTGTTAGGGCGCAAGTAAATTCCGAAGGCGGATGCGTTTTGTTGTCGTATTAACAGGGAGAGCCAGCACCATGCGCGGCAACCTGTTGCGGGACTGTTAATTCGCTCTTCAGGTGCCGGCCCGTCCCGTATTGCGGGTCAATGGCCACCTGGCGTTCCAGCACGGTTGTCGATGGCCTTGACCCGCTGCAGGGTGCTGGTCGGGTGGCAGTGGACCGACCCCTGGCCCCGGTGTTGCCCACGCCCACCGGTTCATGGTACTTTGGGCACATCAGACCTACACCCAGGGAGGAAAACCGTGGACTATCACGAACTGCAGAAGACCAAAGTCACCGACCTGCGCGAACTGATGAAAGAAAAGATGCCCGACCAGAAGGGCGTGGTCGGCTTCAAGAAGGACGAACTCATCGCCATGCTGGCCGAGAACATGGGCATCGACGTCCCCCACAAGCACGTGGAAGCGGGCCTGGGCAAACGCAAGATCAAGGCCGGTATCCGCGAGATGAAGATCAAGCGCCAGACCGCCCTCGCAGCCGGGGACGCGGCTGAATTGAAGAAATACCGGCGGCTGATCCACAGGGAGAAAAGAAAACTGCGGCGCATGATGCAGCTTTCCTGAACGGGCCGGCGGCCACTGCGAGCGGGGATCGGGCACCACGCCCGGTCCCTTTTTTCAACCGGCTCAGGAAAGCGAAAGAGCCCGCGCCGCGTTGGTGGTCGCGCCGATCCTGGCGGCCAGTCCCTCCCCCGCCGCCACCTCGGCCCCGGTGAGGTAGGTCACGTCCAGCATGGGTTCGACCCGCACCCCCGAGCGCGAGAAGTTCATGTCCATCAGGGCGCCGTTCCAGCCGTCGAACCAGGCTGCCAGACGGGGTCGGTCAGCATCGTCGGTTACCACCACCAGCAGGTCGATGTCGCTGCCCGGACCGGCGGTGCCGTTCTTGACCGACCCGTAGAGATAAACCGCCGTCACGCCGTAGCCCTGCGCATCCAGTGATCGCACCATGCGCTCGGCCATGCGGAAGCGCCAGCGCCAGAACTGCCGTGGCTCGTGGCGGGTCGCGGTGACCGTTTCGCCGGTCGGCCTCTCCTCGGCGCCGGGGGCCACCAGGATCGCGGCCGCCTCGCACTCGTCGGCGTTCAACAGCACCCTCAACATCCGGCCACCGGTGACCGCCGGCAGATCCACCACCTTCACCACGTCTGCCAGGTCG
>QNDV01000320.1 GCA_003646045.1 bacterium | reverse complement strand
TGCCTTACCGTGCCGATAAGCAATTCCTCTGCCGCCTCGGTTTGACCCTGCTCCCGGTGCAATCGCCGCAGCAGCACCAGAGCCCTCGACACCGCACGCTGCCCGCGTCCAGCACGAGGATGGCATCACCCGTGGCTGCGGCCAGTCCTACGTTGCGTGCAGCGGCGAAGCCATCCTGCCAGGGCATTTCGAGGACCTTGGCCCCCGTCTCCCGCGCCAGACGCGCGCTTTCGTCCCGCGACCCGGTGTCCGCCACCACCATCTCGTCCATCAGGGGCCGGTGGCGGGCCGGGAATCCCGGCAGGCGGCCGCTGCGTCGCGCACGATCAGCGCCAGGGTGAGCCGGTTCATACCGAATCGAACCCCCAGACCGCCACATGGAGAGCGCCCGGACGGGGCAGCCCGTCTCCGTCCACACGCCCCAGCCAGTCCACTGCGTCGGCCCCGGACGGAGGGTCGATACCGGCGGTCCGGGCCGCATCAGCGAGACGGACGGCATCCAGCACACACCACTGACCTGACGCCGCGGCGAACCAGCCTGCGCCCCGGGACGCCAGGGCATCTACCATCAGTTCTCCCCCGGGGGGCACCAATACAGTATGGGCCCACCCCCTGTCGCGAACCGCACCCAGAAGGGGCAGCATCGCCTCCACCGGCCCGCTCCATTCGGTGACGTAGTCGGGGAAATCGGCGCCCTTGCCGCAGAAGCAGGCCGCCGTCACCTGTCCTTCACCATCAGTGGCCACGAGGCCACGCGTGCCGGGCATGGCATATAGCCGGGCATCGTCGCCATCCTGGCGCACGGTCCGCCAGGCGTGGGTACGGTAGAGCGCCGCCACCGCAGCGGCGTCCGACGCCTCGTACGGGCGCAATCCCATACTCCCAGGCAGATCCAGTTCCCGTATCACGACGTGGTATTCCCAGCCGGCGGTGGCGAATCCCCGGCCGGCATAAATTTCCGGTTGGTCGGTCCAGAGCACCGCCAGCGGCACATTGTGCCGCTGCAACCGCGCCATCATCTCGTCCTGGAGAGAGCGGCTCAGCCCCTGCCCGCGGTAATCGGGATGGGTCACCACCGAGCCCAGGCCGGCTACGGATATTCTGCCGCAATTCGTCGTGAAATCCCGAATTAGAGCTGCCATGCCCGCAACCACAGCACCGTCGTCGGCCACCGCCACCAGGGTCCAGGCGCTATTTTCCGGATCGAGGATCAGGGGGAAATCGTCCCACGCGCTGGTCCGGGACCCACTTGGCCTGATCTCTGCATTCACTAGCTTGCGGAATCCGGCATGCTCGCCGGGACCGGGGTTGGAAATGTGCATCAGCGCTCCCGACGGGGAGCACGCCACAGGCTCCCTCGCGTCCCACCTTACGAGCGGCTGAAACCGTCGGCAAGTTGCAAATGGATCAAGGCGCGGCGGTTGCGTCTACGGCTCACGACTGGGCCCCAAGGCACCGCCCGACACACGGAGGAATACAATGGGTATTCGGATCAACACGAACATCGGATCGCTCAACGCGCAGCGGCACCTCTACAACACCACCAACGAGTTCCAGAAATCCATGGAACGTCTGAGTTCGGGTCTGCGCATCAACCGCTCGGGGGACGATGCTGCGGGTCTGGCCATCAGCGAGAGCCTGAAGTCGGACATCCGTGCGCTGCAGCAGGCCAGCCGCAACGCCTCGGACGGTGTCAGCCTCGTGCAGGTGGCCGAGGGCTCCCTGGACGAGGTCAACTCGATCCTGCTGCGTCTGCGCGAGCTGGCCCAGCAGTCGGCCACCGAGACCCTGGGCGAGCAGGAACGTGTCTACCTGGATCAGGAATTCCAGGCGCTGCTGGACGAGATCGACCGTATCAGCCTTACGGCCGAATTCAACGGCATGCAATTGCTGGACGGCACGGGTTCCACACTGAACGTGCAGGTCGGCATCGGGGACGACATCGCCACATCCGCCGTGCCCATCGACCTGACCCAGACCATGAGTGCCGTGGAGTTGGGTCTGACCAATACCACGGTGAACATTCTCGGCACCAACGGCGACGAGGCGCGCATCGCTATCGGCCACATCATCGATGCCACCGAGGTGGTCAGTACGGTCCGCGCCGGTTTCGGTACGGCTCAGAACCGGCTCGAAACGTCGATCCGGAACCTTGGCATGTCCGCCGAGAACATGTCGGCCGCCAACAGCCGCATCCGCGACGTGGACGTGGCGCTGGAGACGGCCAACATGACCAGTCTGCAGATTCTACAGCAGGCTGGCGTGTCGATTCTGGTCCAGGCCAACCAGTCCTCGGCGCTGGCGCTGTCGCTGCTGCAGGGCTAGTCGGAACAGCCTGCCGAGACCATTGCAACGTCCGCCCGGCGGGGCCCTTCACGGGTCCCGCCGGGTGCCGCGCGTTAATCCTGAATAATTCCTCTCAAGCTCCGCCCCCCTGATCCGACAAAACCATTCGACACGCTTCCCGAGCCGACGCGCACCAAGGATGGTCGCGGCGGACGCCGGCATCGCCGGTCCGGGAAGTCCCGATCAAGGCCAACCTGGTTTTCAAGGAGGAAAACTGTGGGCATGCCGACGGACACGGCGAGCACCGACCGCACCGCTTCCAACGGACAACCCGCTGCCAAGGGCACTCACGGCAACCGCCGTGCCGCTGCCGTTTCCTCCCCTGCCTACCAGGTCGTCCCCCATCTCGGGACTGATCGATCGGCGCCGGACACCATCCGGGCCGAAGCTGACGGAACGCTTCCGAATCAAGGATGAACGGACCTCGTCGGTCCGGCCGGAAGCCGGGACACCAACCCATTCAGGGAGGAAACTAAATGGGTATCCGCATCAACACCAACATTGCTTCTGTGAACACCCAACGCCACCTGTACAACAACACCCTTTCGTTCCAGAAGAGCATGGAGAAGCTGAGCTCCGGTCTGCGGATCAACCGCGCCGGTGACGACGCTGCGGGCCTGGCCATCTCCGAGGGCCTGAAGTCCGACATCCGTGCTCTGGACCAGGCCGGCCGCAACGCCGCCGACGGCATCAGCATGGTGCAGACGGCTGAAGGCGCGCTGGACGAGGTCTCGAACATCCTGGTCCGCATGAAGGAACTGGCCGAGCAGTCAGTGACCGGCACGCTGGGTGACACCGAGCGCGCCTATCTGGACGCCGAGTACACGGCCCTGACCGAAGAGATCGATCGCATATCCAACGCCGCCGAGTTCAACGGCATGATGCTGCTCGACGGCACCGGCGGTGCGGTGGACATCCAGGTCGGCATCACGTCCAGCGCCAACGACCGGGTCACGGTTGACCTGGCGGCGGACATGGACTCCACGGCCCTGACCACCGTCACCGGCGTCGATACCTCGGTCAACGCGTTGGCCGCCATGGATGAGATCGATGTGGCCATCGACATGGTCTCGGCCACCCGTGGTGACTACGGTGCGGTCCAGAACCGTCTCGAGAGCTCCATCCGGAACATCAGCATGACCGCCGAGAACCTCTCGGCCGCCAACAGCCGGATCCGTGACGTGGACGTGGCCAAGGAGACCGCTTCCATGACCAGCTTCCAGATCCTGCAGCAGGCGGGTGTCAGTGTCCTGGCTCAGGCGAATCAGTCGTCGGCCCTGGCCCTGTCCCTGCTCCAGTAGTTCCGGCGCGTCCCCCGGGACGCCGAGGAACGACCTCAGACCGCCGTCCTCATTTGTAGGGCGGCGGTTTTCTTTACAATACGAATATTAGTTAAAAGAATGTTTCCCTAAAGAATTCTTACCATATGTCGAAAGACGTAACCTAGCGTGGCAATACCGTCGCGCGGTACCGCGAGAACGGAGGTCCGGACATTCTCATTTGAGACCGGGGCTAAGGACAGCCCCGGCGGTCACGGACGACCAACCCATTCAGGGAGGAAAGCAATGGGTATCCGCATCAACACCAACGTAGCTTCTATCAACACCCAACGTCACCTGTACAACAACACCCTTTCGTTCCAGAAGAGCATGGAGAAGCTGAGCTCCGGTCTGCGGATCAACCGCGCCGGTGACGA
>QNDV01000319.1 GCA_003646045.1 bacterium | reverse complement strand
TCCATCCATGACCATGCTTCTGTAGTCCATGTTGGTGCTGCCCACGGTGAAGAAGTAGACGAGTTCCCCGCGCTCCCGCGGCGAGAGGTCCTCCATGAGGCCCTTGATCAGGGCCAAGAAGCCCGCGACAAGTTGCTCTGGATATTCCCGTACATCCGGGGCTATATCCATATCCGTGTCCCCGGAGGACTGGCTGGCCAGGTACTCGATATATCCGCGGATTATGCCCGCCAGCTCCGGCCGTGACATCAGATGATCCCAGGCCGTTCCCGAAGCGAGGAAGTTCGCTTTCAGGTGGATCTTGGGCTGCAAATCCTCGCCGTCCGGGCGGTACCTGTCCACATAGCCGAGGGAATCGAGCAGTGTGGCGACATTGGCAACCTCAGTGCTGATCGCCTCGTTCTCGGGATAGACCTGTAGATACCAGGACGGAACGTTTTTCAGGGACTGGGTGAACCGGCCGGCTATATCCGTAACGCCCTGGCGGGGGGCGTACAGCCCCACCTTCAGCAGCCCATCGTATCTCGAGAGTTGTGCCTCCATCTCCCCTGCGAAAACCAGCAACCGCCCCATCAGTCCGTGGGCCCGGGCCAGGGTGGGCGCCGCGCCACTGGGCGCCGAGTCCTTCGTCGGGGCGATGACCAACACCCTGCAGCCACGCTGGGCGCTGCCAGCCAACAGGGAGGCATAGATGTAGCTCTGCCACAGTGAATCCGGCACCTTGAGCACCGAACCGGGCGGCATCAGACTGTAGAGTACGGCCTTGGACACGTTGACCGGCTTGTCGTGGAAACCGGTCTCGTTGTGGAGTTGGAGCACACTGCCGCGATCGGGCAGCCAGTCCGGCGTCCTCGCGTCGTGGTCCGCCTGCATTTGCGTGTCGTAGTCCACGGGCTTGGTCCGGTGCCGCAGTGGATACGGGATCTCATGTGATTCGTAGCCCTGGGCCTCCAGCAAACCGCGCGCGGCGTCCTTCACCGCCAGCGCACCCGGCCCCTGGATAATGATGGCCCGGTCCTCCCAGTTGGCGCCGATGTAGTGCTCGCCGATACCCATGCCAGTGAACATGGCATTGCCACGGTAAGGGTCCTCCTCGCAGACGTCGTAGAAGGCGATCTTGCGGTGGTCCCGCATCATGTTGTCCGGAATGGGAACGATGCCCACGCTGTGCCAACTGAAGAACGACGGGTCCGCCGGGTTGGTGATGTTGATGTGCACCTTGATGAGGTTCTTGAGCCACTTGTCGCCATACTGGCTGGCGCTTATCTGCAGCAGGGAGGATGCATCCACCGCCGCACGCAGACGTTCCTGGGTCTCGTGTATGCGCTGTTCCCACTCCTCGAAGCCCTTGGGCAGGCTCAGTTCATATTCCAGAGGGACCGTCAGCAACCGCAGCCACAGACGCGCCTTGTTGATCTCGAAGTAGTGCTGGTCCAGCAGGATGAAGTACTGGGGCAGCTTGCCCGTCTCGTCGTAGGCCTCCACCCGCTCGATCATGGCTTCGAGATAGTTGAGGGTCTGAGCATAGGCGACGGCATCGGGATCTCCCTGACCGTTGTAACCCCGGTAATCGTGGATCCACAGCACGTGGTAATCCTCGGCCGCCCGCACCGACCGGGCCATCTCCCACTGGAACTGCTCGTTGATCACGTACCAGATGCGGTTTTCAGCGGTGAAGGGCTGCTTCACAGACCGGGCGATGATGTCGTTCAGCTCGTCCTGGGAGTCGTGCTGGTCAGGAGTCAAGGCGTACTGCAGGGGCAGCCAGACGAAGCGCGAATCATCCCAGCGCTCACGCAATCGCTCTCGATTCTCCTCCATGATGTCGCAGAGAGTCTGGAAGACGTAGAAGGTGTGGCGAACCCGGTCCTCCGGCACTTCCGACTCGGACAGGATCCGACTCGCGTACTCGGTCTGGGCAATGGCGACCATGCCCACCAGGGAGTCGTCTTTCTTGCGCTGGCCCAGGAGGTAGTTGTAGGGGATCAGCACCTCGTCCATCAGGATCGTGCGGGCCTTGAGGCTGAGTGCGCGGCCCTGGTCCGTGATGCCGTCCGCACCGAGGGCCTGGGAAAAGGCCAGGTCCAGGGTTTCGTGGTAGGCACGGATCTCCTCGGGGAGCAGATGACCCGTCGGGAACTTCGCATCCACGGAATCCGCATGGGCTTTCAATCCGGCAATGACCGGGGCCATGGCCTCGTGGGGGTCGGCGCCCTGGGGCTCGGCGAAAGGCTGGGTCATCTCGCCGACCCAGTGGGCGCGCTCGGCGAGTTCGGCCAGGGTGTCGTTCAGGTTGGTGCCCTGCGTATCAATCACCATGCGGAACGGCCGGCGCCTGATCAGGCGTACGTGGTCCTTCTTGGGACGGGTAGCGCCGATGTTGCGACCCCAGAGCGGCACGTTGATACCCACGCCGAAGGTCTGGTCGCGGGTGGGCAGCCAGCGCAGGCAGACGGTGGTGCCCCGGCCGAAAATGCCGCCGCGCTTGAGGGGCAGGTCCAGTTGCCACAGGATGTCCCACACATCGTCCGTGCCGTTGTAGTCGATGCCGACACCAAAATGGAAGCTGGGGATCTCGAAGAGGCCGCGGCCGCCACCGTCGAATTCCTGATTGCGGAAACCGGCGTACCCCTCGAGGCGCAGAGCGGCGATGCCCACCACCGGACTGCCCAGGTCCTTCGAGACGCCGAGGTTGAAGAACCCCGCCATCTCGCTGTTGTTCTCGGGCCGGTACCACTGCATCTCGAAGCCGGAGCGTCCCTTGTAGACGGGGGGCATGCCGAGGGAATAGGTGGTGCCGCCCTTTTCCGGGGGGAGGTCGCGCTGGGCCGAAACGCCACTGGGCGACAGCAGGCAGGTCAGGATGACCAGCACGGTTGCGAGGGTTTGCACTGGTAACCTGTTCATGATTTCCCCGCCGTCATCATTGATCGTCTTCCTCCGGTACGTCCGCGAAGACAGAATCCTGGGCGGCAACCCAACCGCCGCCAAGAGCCTGGTAGAGCTGCACCATCGAAGTCAAGTGCTGCTGCTGCGCCTCCGAGGCCTTGAGCTGGGACGAAAAGAGTGACCGTTGCAGGTCGAGGACCTCGAGGTAGCTGGTCAGCCCCCCCTCGTAGCGGACCCAGGACAACTGCGCGGCGCTGCCGGCGGCGGTCAACTGCCGGCGCCGGGCCGCCAGTTCGGCCTCGTACGTGTCCATGGCGACCAGGGCATCCTCCACCTCGCGCAGTGCGGTCAGGAATGTCTGCTCGTAGGCGTTGAAAAGCTGCTCGGTACGCGCCATCTCCACTTCGACCCGCCGCTGATTCTCACCTGCATTGAAGAGCGGACCGAAAATCTGGGCGCCGAGCCCGGCGAAGCTGCTGGAGATGTCCGAGAACTGGGCGCCCAGGTCGGCCGTCAGGTTGAGCTGGGGATACTTCAGGGCCTCGGCCACGCCGATGCGCGCGGTCTGGGCGTGTAGCCTGTTCTCGGCGGCCAGGATGTCGGGGCGACGGTTCAGCAATTCGGAGGGCAGCCCGGTGGGCAGTTCGGGCGCAGCCAGTTGCTCCCCGAGTTCCAGCCCCCGCTCGATGTCCAGGGGCGGCCGGCCCAGCAGGACGCTGAGGGCGTTCTCGGTCTGGGCGCGCAGCCGGGCGAAGGTCTGGACCGACACCTCAGCCTCGGCCACCTGGATCTCGGCCTGGTTGACGTCCACCTCGGCCACCATGCCGGCCCGGAACCGCGACTCGACCACCGCCAGGGACTGCCGACGGGCGTCGACGGTCTGCTCGGAGATCTGCAGGCGGTTGTCGAGGTCGCGCAGCAGGAAATAGGAGCGGGCCACGGCAGCCACCAGACCGATGGTCACACTGCGGTAGGATTCCTCGGTGGCCAGGAGTTCCTGCACGGCAGCCTCGTTGGAGCGCCGGACGCGGCCCCAGAGGTCCAGCTGGTAGGATGCGTCCAGCACGACGGAAGCACCGCTGGCCGTGCCGTCGCTCTCGGACGACCAGTCCAGATTACCACCGGCTCCGTAGTCCAGCCGGGGATAGAGATCCG
>QNDV01000318.1 GCA_003646045.1 bacterium | reverse complement strand
GTTGGGCACATTGAACAGGGACAGGGTCTCGGTACCGCCGTACGCGAGGCTTGCCGTTGATGTCTGCAGATCAGGTATGCCCGCCGTAGCGAACACAGCCGTACCGAGAATCAGCGCGCAGGCCAGCAGACCCAGGGATTTGTTAAGGCTCATCAGGTCACCTCTTTAAAAGGGAGATCCAGCGAAGGTGGCTAGCCCAAGCGAACGCATTCACAATGATTGATGGTTGCCTCCTTCCACTCGCAGGCTCATCACTTGACTGGATAATAATAGCACAAGTAAAAGAGTTCTACATACAGAAGAAATGTAATCCGGGAAAAAAATACGCGGACACAAACGGAATATTTCCCAGTATTTCCGGCCGTTTAGTGCGGTAAATGGGATCTCTACCCAAAAACCAAAGCCACAATTTGCTCCAGACCAGTGGCGTCAAGGTCACTGAAGGCATCCAACTGGTCCGCGTCCACATCCAGGATACCGACAACTTCTGTCCGGTCGCGCACCGGTACCACTATCTCGCTGCGGCTGCGAGGGTTACAGGCCACGTGACCCTCAAAGGAGTGCACGTCGGGCACAATCACCGGGGTCCCGTCCCGCAGGCCCTTCCAGCACACTCCTGCTGGTCCTGGTAGAACTGCGCAGGCCAGGGGACCCTGGTAGGGTCCTACCACCAGTTGGTCGTTCTTGAGCAGGTAGAAACCGGTCCAGAAGAAATGGGGCATTTTGTGGTGCAGCAGGGCACAGATGGTGGCCATGCGCGCTACCGGGTCCCGGGTGGCCTTGGGACCCGTGTCGAGTAGTTCCCTGAGTTGATCGGTGAGGCGCGTATAGCGTCCGGCGAGGGCAGAGTCGGTAGCCACCTGATGGTCCTTTCGTCTGGGAGTCATTGCCGACAGGAAACATCCGAAAGTCCCACACTGCAAGGGGAACCATGCCCCGGGTCCGTGGCCTGAGGTGGACCCGTGGGACCGCGGGCACTATACTCCGTCCGGGGTGGGGCGGTGAGCGCCGCCACCGATGTCGTGTGCCGTTGTGTGCCGGGGAGACCGCATGAAGAGGATCACGAGCAGGATTTCCACGCGAGACGAGACCTTCCGCGAAAACGACCGCCTCAACCGGGAGAGGGTCGCTGAACTGGAGGGACTCCTGCAGGGGATCCGCCAGGGTGGCACCGAACGGGCCCGTAAGCGCCATATCGACCAGGGCAAGATGCTGGTGCGCGAGCGCATCGACCAACTGGTGGACGCCGGCTCCCCGTTTCTGGAGCTTTCCACCCTCGCTGCCCATGGTACCTACGAAGAGAACGTGCCCTCGGCGGGGCTGGTTACGGGGATTGGTCAGATTCACGGCCGCCAGGTCATGGTGGTCGCCAACGATGCGACGGTCAAGGGCGGTACCTACTACCCGCTCACGGTGAAGAAGCATCTGCGGGCCCAGGAAATTGCCCAGGAGAATCGCCTGCCCTGCATCTACCTGGTGGACTCGGGCGGAGCTTTCCTCCCCCTGCAGGCGGAGGTCTTTCCGGATCGCGAACACTTCGGCCGCATTTTCTACAACCAGGCCGCCATGAGCGCGCTGGACATACCCCAGATCTCGGCCGTGCTGGGTTCGTGTACCGCCGGGGGAGCCTACGTTCCGGCCATGAGTGACGAGGTTGTCATGGTCAAGGAACAGGGGACCATATTTCTGGGCGGTCCCCCCCTGGTCAAGGCGGCCACGGGCGAGGAAGTCACCGCCGAGGAACTGGGGGGCGGCGATGTCCACACCCGCATCAGCGGCGTGGCTGACCACCTGGTTGCCGACGACGCCCAGGCCCTGCGCACACTGCGTGACATCGTCGAGAACCTGGGCCCCGTGCAGCGAGCCCACACTCCCGGCCGGCAGTCCGAGGATCCCCACTACGACCCGGCCGAACTCTACGGGGTGGTAAGTCACGACCATCGCCACCCCTTCGACATGCGCGAGGTCATCGCCCGGCTGGTTGATGGCAGTCGCATGCACGAGTTCAAGCCGCGCTACGGCACGAACGTCGTCTGTGGCTTCTGCCGCCTCCATGGTTACAGCGTGGGTATCATCGCCAACAACGGGATCCTTTTCAGCGAAGAAGCCCTCAAGGCCACCCACTTCATCGAACTCTGCAACCAGCGTCGCACGCCGCTGGTTTTCCTGCAGAACATCACCGGCTTCATGATCGGCAAGCGATACGAGCACGGGGGCATCGCCAAGGACGGCGCCAAGATGGTCATGGCCGTCAGTAACGCCACCGTACCCAAATTCACGGTGATCGTCGGGGGCAGCTTCGGCGCGGGCAACTACGGCATGTGCGGGCGGGCCTACCAACCGCGACTGCTGTTCATGTGGCCCCAGGCCCAGATCTCGGTCATGGGCGGCGAGCAGGCCGCCAACGTCCTGTTGACCGTAAAAAAGGACCAGGCCCAGCGCCACGGAGATACGTTGACGCCGGACGAAGAGGCGGCCATCGTCGATCCCATCACCGCCAAGTACGCCACCGAGGGCCACGCCTTCTACAGTAGCGCCCGGTTGTGGGATGACGGTGTCATCGACCCCGTCCAGACCCGCAGCGTCCTGGGGTTGGGATTGGCCATGTCCCTGAATGCACCCATCGATCCGGTCAAGTTCGGCGTCTTCAGGATGTAGGGGGAGTCATGTCCGTCAGGCAACAGGTCAGCGGCCGCGTGCTGGTGGTGACCATGGACAATGCGTCTGTCCGCAATGCGCTGGACGCCGAGACCATGGCCCGGTTGCGCGATCTCTTCGAGAACATCGCCTACCGCGAGCCCCTGCCGCCAGAGGCCCCTGCCACCGGGTCGGCCGAGGTGGGGCCCGGCGGTACCCATCGGCCCCATGTCATCGTGTTGCGCGCCGCGGGACCGGTTTTTTGTGCCGGGGCCCATCTGGGGGAAATGAAATCCCTGGGCGCAGCCGACTACCGCACCAACCAGGCCGCGGCGCTGGAGATGGGCGCCATGTTCCGGGCCGTCCACAATTGTCCCGTGCCGGTGGTGGCCCGGGTCCAGGGACCCTGCTACGGCGGGGGCGGTGGACTGGTGGCGGCCTGTGATCTGGTGGTGGCCTCGCCGGCGGCGGTCTTTGCTTTTACCGAGGTGCGGCTGGGCATCGTGCCCGGGGTGATCGCGCCGGTGGTGATCGAGCGCGTGGGTCCCGCCGCGGCTCGTGCGGCCTTTCTGACCGGAGAGCCCATCGACGCGCAGGCGGCCCGGGCCATGGGACTGGTGGATCACCTGGCCGTCGACGAGGAGTCCCTGGACACGGAAACCGCCCGGGTGGTGGAGGCCCTGCTCGCCGGCGGTGCTGCCGCGCTGGGCCGGGTCAAGGACCTGGTGGACAGCGTCCAGTCCCTGGGCTTCGCCCGCAGCGCCGAGCAGGCTGCACGCATGATTGCCGAGGCCCGTACCGGACCCGAAGGGCAAGCGGCGTTGGCGTCGTTCGCCATTCGTGAGAAGGCGCCCTGGTACAGCGACGACAAGTGGATTGCACCGGCCTGGCCTGACGCCGCCAAGGAGACCCCATGAATCAAGAGACCCGTTCCCTGCGCAAGATCCTCGTGGCCAATCGTGGCGAGATCGCCGTGCGGGTCATCCGCGCCTGCCGCGAGGCGGGCATTGCCACGGTGGCGGTGGTTTCGACAGCGGACACCGCTGCTCTGCATGCCGAAATGGCCGACGAAGTGGTGGTACTCGGTCCGCCCGAGCCCGCGGCTTCCTACCTGGACCAGGACAAGGTTCTGGGCGCGGCCCTGGAAACGGGGGCCGACGCCGTTCATCCGGGCTATGGCTTCCTGGCCGAGAACGCGGGTTTCGCCCGTCGCTGCCTGGAGGCAGGTCTGGTCTTCATCGGGCCTTCGCCAGAGGTCATCGACACCATGGGTGAGAAGACAGCGGCGCGGGCGGCCATGGAGGAAGCGGGGGTGCCCGTGGTGCCCGGTGCGCTGTTGCCTGACCCCGACGCCGAGGGTGGCTTTCCCGCCGATGTCGTGGCCGAGGCCACGGCACAGTTGGGTTGCCCCGTCATGGTGAAGGCCGCT
>QNDV01000317.1 GCA_003646045.1 bacterium | reverse complement strand
TTCCTTCTTCAGCAGCGACAGCAGCGAACCCACGCGTTGCTGGTGGACCTCCGCCACACCCGGCAGTTCGGGGCCCTTGTTCTGCAGCCGCAGGTGCCAGATCATCTGGTCGGGAACCACCTCGGTAAACGCAGTGCCGGTGACGGTGATGGTGGGCACGTCGGTGTCGGCCACAGCCAGGACCGGTATCGTCATGGTTGCGATGAATGCCAGGAACAGAATCGTCTTCAACGTCCTCATGTCGGGACCTCCCGGTTTGAAAGTAGTGGCAACAGGACAGCCAACAGCCGCGGCGGGCAGGCGTTCCCTCACAGCTCGCTGACCTCGACCACTTCCACCTGGCAATCCATCCCTGTCGGATCCGCGTGGGGGCTGATGAACTCCTTGACGCGCTTGACGAGGTGGGCGGCGAAGTCGCGTTCCAGGTCGTCGTCCGCCAGCATCTCCCAGCACTGCTCGCCCACCTCTTCGCTGCCGCAGTAGGCCACCGCGTCCAGGTAGATGGTGTGACCCATCTCGGGGTCGGCGTAGCTGTCCACAACCACCTCCACGGCGAAATGGTCTTCCGGGATGTCGGTTTCGCGCAGGCGCAGGTTCCGTTCCCAGAAGCGGCCGGCCGCGCCGGTCAAGGTCAGGCGAAACTCGCCGTCGGTGGTGGCGGCCCACAATTCGGACAGGCGCTCCTTGTCGGCGTGTCCCAGATCGATGGCTATCTCGGCCTTGTAGGCGGCGGGAGCGTTGTCCCGCAGGTCCTCGAAGTCGCGGTAGGTGGTCATGGCAGCCTCTTCGGCACGGGAATGGCAGCGGCGCGTAACCCAGCGAATCTACACCCGCCGGCCGTGGCGGACAAGGTTCACCGCTTGACTGATGGCGGCAGGACCTAATTAGTCCTAATTTGGAATGACAAACATTATTCAAGGGCGGGTGACACCGGCCCAACGGAGGTTACACATGCAGACCATCAAGGAACTCCTCGATTTCAAGGGCACCGGCGAGGTGCAGATGGTGGGTCCCGAGGACACGGTGTTCGACGCGGTGACCCGCATGGTGGAAATGAATATCGGCGCGGTCCTGGTGTCGGAAAACAACGTCATCGTGGGCATCATCAGCGAGCGCGACTACCTGCGCTTCATCACCGTCCAGGGGCGCACCGCACGCAATACGCCGGTCAAGGAGGTCATGACGGCCAAGGTCATCTACGTCACCCCCGATACCAGCCTGGACGAGGTCATGGCCATCATGACCGGCAAGCGCATCCGCCACATTCCGGTGCTGATCGAGGGGAAGTTGCAGGGCATCGTCTCCATCGGTGACGTGGTGAAGCAGATCGCCAGTGACCAGCAGGTGCAGATCCGCACTCTCGAGGCCTATATCAGCGATGGTTATCCCGGTCCGCCCCAACAGACCGAGGGCTGATTTACCTCCAGCACGGAAAAACACGGCCCCGGGGATTGTCCCCCGGGGCCGTGTCGTCTAAGTTTGCCGGTACATCCCCCACAGAGGGGAGCGACCGGATCCCGAACGACGAGGTGTCCCGCCATGGCCCAGACCGTCATCGAGAAGATCGTCCAGTCCCACGCCGTGAACCTGCCCTCCGGACACGAAGTGCGTACCGGCGACTATGTCACCCTGACTCCCGACCACGTCATGACCCACGACAACACGTCAGCGGTCATGGCCAAGTTCGCGGGACTGGGCGTGCCGAAGATCAAGGACCCCGCCCAGCCCATCTTCACCCTGGACCACAACATCCAGGATCTGGGCGAGGCCAACCGGGACAAGTACGCGGCCATCGCCGAATTCGCCGCGAGCAACGGCGTACGGGCCTTTCCCGCCGGCCGGGGCATCGGACACCAGATCATGGTGGAAGAGGGCTTCGTCAAACCCGGCGGCTTCTGCGTGGCCAGCGACAGCCACAGCAACACCTACGGCGCCCTGGCGGCCCTGGGCACACCGGTGGTGCGCACCGACGCCGCCGCCCTCTGGGCCACCGGCACGGTATGGTGGCAGGTACCGCGCACCATCAAGGTCGTCCTGGAGGGCGAACTGCGATCCGGCGTCACGGGCAAGGACGTGATCATCACCCTGTGCGGTCTCTACAACCAGGGCGAAGTGCTCAACGCGGTCCTCGAGTTCGCAGGGACCGGGGTGGCCGGCCTGAACATGGAAGAGCGCCTGACCGTGGCCAACATGACCACCGAGTGGGGTGCCCTGGCGGGCTGGTTCCCCTGCGACGACGTCTGCCTGGAGTTCATGCGCGAGCGGCAGCAGTGGCTGGCCGGCCGCGGCGTCACCGACCGCATCAGCGACGCCGAATTGGCCGCCTGGGCGGACGCGCCCCCGGCCAGCGACATGGACGCCGTCTACGCCGCGCAGATCAGGCTGGACCTGGGCGCCGTCACCCCCCACATCAGCGGGCCACTCGCTGCAGGTCATGACTTCGCTGAAGGACATGGCCGCGCAGCGCAAGACCATCCACAAGGCCTACCTGGTCAGCTGCACCAACAGCCGCACCGGTGACCTGGCCGAAGCGGCCGCGGTAGTGGAGGGGCACAAGGTTGCGGACGGCGTCGAGTTCTACGTGGCCGCGGCCAGCGAGCCCATCCAGCAGGAAGCCGAACAGAGCGGCACCTGGCAGAAGCTCCTGGACGCCGGTGCCCGCCCCCTGCCTCCCGGCTGCGGCCCCTGCATCGGGCTGGGTGTCGGTCTGCTCGAGGACGGTGAAGTGGGCATCAGCGCCACCAACCGCAACTTCAAGGGCCGCATGGGCAGCCGCGAGGCCGAGGCCTACCTGGCCAGCCCCGCCGTGGTGGCGGCCAGTGCCCTGGCCGGGTTCATCACCGGTCCCGAAGGGATCGCCCGGGACGGCGCCGTACCACAGCGATCATTCACCGAACACGACGCCGCCGAACGCGACGCGGGGCCAGTTGAGATACTGGACGGCTTCCCCGGTCGTCACGAGGGCCGCGTCCTGCTGCTGCCCACGGATAATCTCAACACCGACGGCATCTATTCGAAGGACTACACCTACCGCGAGGACATCACCCCCGAGCGGATGGCCCAAGTGGTGATGGAGAACTACGATCCCGGCTTCGCGGCCATGGTGGAAGACGGCGACGTGATAGTGGCCGGCGACAACTTCGGCACGGGCAGCAGTCGCGAACAGGCGGCTACCGCCTTGCAGGCTGCGGGCATCCGCTGCGTCATAGCCGGCAGTTACAGCCAGACCTACCTGCGCAACGCCATCAACAACGGCTTCCTGTGTGTGGAGAGCCCGTCGTTGAGCAAGGCCCTGCGGGCGCGTTTCGCCGCCGATGAGGAAGCCGGGGCCAAGACCCTGGCTGGCGGTGCCATCGGACTGGATTTCCAGCGGTCAGTGGCCACCTGGGACGGCACCGAGTATGGCTTCACGCCCCTGGGGACACCGGTGCAGGAACTGGTGATTGCCGGTGGCGTGGAGAATATGGTGCGGGCGCGGCTTGATTGACGAAGGCCGGTCTCGTGGGAGACCGGCCTTCGTCATTGATCCCTATCGGTGCTAATCCGACGGCAACAACTGCAGCTGGATCTTCAGGGCATGGTTGCCGGGATCCAGTTCCAGGGCTCGCTCCAGGGCCTGGCGCCCTTCGACGGTATGACCGGCCTCGAGGCAGACGAACCCGGCCAGAGTCCAGATCGACGCGTCGACGGCGGGGTCGCTACGCGTCTTTTCCATGGCTGCCACCAACTCCAGCGCCAGGTCGGCCTGGCCCAGGGCACGATCCGCCTCCAGGGTGAGCTTCAGGTCCTCGGGGTTGGACATGGCCTTGTCGGCGACCATCTCGCGCCCCACCTTCGGATCTCCGTAGCGGATCAGGTGGTAGGCCAGGGCCTGGCGGTTGGCGTCACTCGCGTCGGCGGCGTAGGCCTCGCGCAGGGTCGCCTCCGTCGCAGCCGTATCCTCGGGCGGCGTCGAACGTGAATTCAAGCGGCCGCTCTGGCCGAAGAACTCCTGCAGCTCTGCCGCCGAGCGGTCGTCACGGACATTGCCCAACTCGGCCAGGACCGCCTGGGTACCGGGCCCATCGCCCTGTTTCTCCAG
>QNDV01000316.1 GCA_003646045.1 bacterium | reverse complement strand
ACCCTGCCGGTTGAGCCGGAAAAAACTACGCCTGTTCTTGTTGTAAATTCACAGTCAGATACATTCACGTCCATCGTACTATTAATTGAAACGGCCTGCTCAGCTGTATCAGGGCCACCAAAAACACAGCCAGTTATGTTGACTGGCCCGCAGGGAGAAAAAGTAACGATACCGATCGGAATCGAATACTCCGAATAGAATTCCGAATCCCTGACGCTAGCGCCGCCCTCGCAAAATATATACACTCCGTCTTGGCATCCCTCGAACCGGCAATCCTCTATTTCGACTCTACCGTAGGCCCAGTAGATACCGTTGCGAGCATTCTCGATCGCCAGCCTCTCGAATCTCGCTACAACTGTATCTACCGTAGCAACAGCCATTGGTTCTGGTCTCACGCCGGGGTCATACATCTCCTCCGGCCCGATGATCGTCACATCCCTGCCCGCCCCGATGAATGTCAAATCGTCTTTCGTCACGTCCACAATCACCTCGGTCTGCCAAGCCGGAGCAACAAACGTATGAAAGTCATCATAACGCCCCGGCCCGATGAGGATCGTATCTCCCGCCGAACTGGCCGTGACGGCAGCCTGGATCACCGTGAAATCACCGCTGCCGTCCTTCTCCACCTGCCAAGTGGCAGCCGGCGCCATCGTGGCGCCGGCTGCAAGGGTCAAGACAGCCCAGACCATTGCGAGTTGTTCCCTCATGGTGTATGGCTCCATAGCCGACAAGAAGCCCATCACTGCACCAGCACCAGACGCCTGGTCATAGCCGTACGGCCTGTCGTCATTCGCACGAAGTACACTCCCGACGCCACGCGCCTGCCGTGCTCATCCCTACCCTGCCACTTGATGTCATGCGGCCCGGCTGTAAACACACCCGCAGCCAGGCGTCTGACCAACGCTCCCCGCAGGTCGAAGACCTTGATCTCCACCTTGCCGGGATCAGGCAGATTGAACCGCAGCGTGGTGCTCGGGTTGAACGGATTCGGGAAAGCGGCCAACGACAGTGGCTGCCTCTGTGGTGCCTGCTCATTCTGGGTGTTGCGCCCCGCTCCCTTCATGATCATCCCGGCTTCGTCCGCCGAAACGAACACGGGGTCGAGGGCAAATCCGAACTCCCCGCTGAAGGCAACCCAGTGGTGCCCGTCAGCGCTGATCCAGCCCGGGAAACCCGCACCATCGGTGCGGTAGCCCAAAGCAGCGCCGCCGCCCTGGCCGTCGGCCGTATACTCACTGCCCTCGGGAAAGCGCAGCAGCAGGTAAAGTCCCTCGCTTTGGCAACCCACGGGCGGATCCAGGGTCACACCACTCCAGTCCAGGGACATACCCTGTACATTCGTGGCCACCGGCACCGCGTCGGTCACCGTGACCGGGTTATCAGGCGAGCCGCTTTCGAGCAGCACTTCGGGAAAAATCACGCCGCCATCGTTGTTGTACCACGAGAACCCGGCCAGAGCCAGTTCCTCGGGGATCGGCACCCACACCGCCACGCAACTGCCGGCTTCTGTCGGCTCCAGACCCACCAGACCGGCGATGCCGCCGGGAAGATCGGCTACTGCCGACATGGGCAGCAAACAAGTCGCCAGCAGCGTTGCCGCCAGGATAATCTTCATTCCGTTTGTCATGATGATACCTCCTAGAACCCGGCGCAGATGCCGACTGTCAGTATGTGGAGTTCACTGAGAACACTCTGGCCCGGCGTGCCGCTCTCCACCATAAATGGGATCGTACACCGGGGAAAACAGTCTCGATCGGACCAACGCACCACCGTCTCGTATTGACCGGTGGCGATCTCCGTACAAGTGGTCGTCACATCGAAGTAGCTATCGTCAATTAGATGGCTCTCAGGCGTACATGGATACGGAGTAGCTACCAGAGCGAAGTGCACCCTGTTTACTGTCAGCGGCACCGAGGCCGAGGTCTGCCACGTGAAGATCCAGTCGACCTTGCCGCCGATCTGCAACTGGTACGTGGCACTGACCGTGCTTTCGATGATATCCAGATCGTCGTAGGTAATGTCATTGAAACGGTTGAGCGTTACGGGTATGCCGGAGTACGTCTCGCCGTTGGGCCAGGTAACCGCTACGGTGACCGGCAGCTTGCTTGTTCCCAGACCGAATATCAGCTCGCTAGGCGACTGCCCACCCCTGAAACTGCCGCCGTCTATCTGCTGGATCTGGGTGTGGCTTGACCCCTCGAGCCTGACAGTGGCCCCAGTCACCGGGGAGGTGAACTGTCCCGCGGGGCCAGCGATGCGTACCCCCACCCAATGATGGGTCGGTACACTTGCCGCGTAGGACTCGCTCTTGAAGTAGAAAGCGTCCGAGGTAGCGGGGCGACCCAGATAAAGGTCTGCCAGACCGTCCATGGTGCCGCCTGCGCCGCCGAAGTCGGCCGCCACCGCGCCGTGGACAAAGCCCTGATCCGACAGTCCGGCCTGCGCATCCAGGAGGGTGAATACAGGCCCGGCGGCGGTGCCGGAGTTCACGTAGAGCTCGGCGGGGCGACCGTCGTCGCTTGACAAACCAAGGTAGTCCAACCGGCCGTCGTTGTTGTAGTCGTAGACCACCATGCCGGAGAACCCGTGATCGGACCCGAAGACGGCCGGGCCCGCGCCTCCGTTGCCGTCGTCAAAGCCACCGTCGGCGGTAGCGTAGAAAACGGCTGCCTTCAGCCCGTGCCTGGCCAGTACCAGATCCAGGCGACCATCGTTGTTCATGTCGTGCCACGAGCAGGCGACCACCCAGGTAAGAAGGTCGCTGCCCAGCAGGGCGGCGGTCTGATCACTAAGTGTGCCGCCGTCGTTGCGGTAGAGCCTGCTCGCGCCGACCTCCGTGGCGAACAGGCTACCGACGAAGAGGTCAGGGTCGCCGTCCTGGTCATAGTCAGCCCAGGAGGCGTTGGTGCTGTGCAGGTTCTGCGGCAGGCCCGAAGAAGGAGTGGGAACGAACTCGCGACCGCCGGTGCCGTCATCGGCGTTGGTCAGGACCAGGCTGGCAGGCGAGGTCTTGGCCATCATGTAGTTGGGTGGATCCTCGGTGTAGCCGTCGGCGCGGCTCAGGAACAGGTCCAGGTGTCCGTCGCCGTCGAGATCGCCCCAGGTGCCGGCGATCACGTTATTGAAGGCGTCGGCACCTGTGCCGGGGGCCAGGTTGACGACCTTGGAGGTAGCCTCGTCCCAGCGGTACAGGCGTGAATCTGTTGAGTGGGCAGCGAATAGATCGCTCTTGCCGTCGCTGCGGTCCAGATCGCCGACGGTGACGCCACGGAGATCAGGTTGTGGTAAGCCGCCGGCAAAACCCTGGTCCGGCCATTCTACAAAATGCGGAATCCCCTCCGGAGTAATGTAATCCCCCCGATACAACTTCGACTCGAAGTCACTGATCGATATGAACAGGTCCTTCGTCCTGTCATCATCAAAATCCCACCCCACACTGGAATAGGGCGTCCCATTGTATTGCAGCCCCGTATCTGTGGCTGGATTATTCGGCGCTGCATAGACGGCATTGTTGTCCATTACCGCTATCTCTGTCTCGAACAGTGTGAACGAACCATCGCCACCGGTGGTATTGTCCCACGGCGATACGACGAAGTACTGCGCCTGATAGGCTCCCAGGGGTACGTCGGGATATGTAATGGTGTGCGTGTAGGTACCGCCGCCGCCATGGATCATCTCCACATCGGTGACTCCGAACGCAGGGGCATTCATCGTAACTGTCAACGGCAGGCCGCCGTTGTGGACCGCGCGCACGGTGAACGTCACGGACGCATCGGAAGTGTAGTACGGTATGGCCTGGGTCAGATTGGTGACGGTGATTACATCGGACTCGACTAGGTTGTAGCCGTAGATTATGCCGGCCATCACGCCCTCGGGATTCAGCATCCCCGGAGCACCGACAAATATGTCGTCCCTGCCGTCGCCGTCCTGGTCGTCCATGAAACCGACGGAAGAACCAAAATCAGAATCGTCGCTCAACTCGGCCGGCGACACGAACCACCTGTCGGGAGTATGAACCGGGTAGTTGTTGTCCAGCTCCAAACTGGTCGGCAGTGTTCCGCCTATGAATACGGATAACATCCCCCTATTT
>QNDV01000315.1 GCA_003646045.1 bacterium | reverse complement strand
GATGACGATGACCCGGTAGTGGTGATTATCGAACCCGCCTGGGAATATCTGGCAGAGCCCGAGTACACCAACCGCGCGGTGTGGGGGGTTTCGGGGGCGCGTTTCTTCACCGCCACCGAGTGGGGCACCATCCGGCGCTACTGGGACGGCGAGTGGACCACTTGGCGAGTGAGCTATCGGCACAACCTGCGCGGGATCTGGGGCACCTCGGCGCAGAACGTCTATGCCGTGGGTGAAGACGGCGTCTGCCTCCACTTCGACGGCAACAGCTGGACCTCGGTCTGGACCGGGGTTTCCGTCGACCTCTATGCCATCTGGGGCAGTGGCGCCGACGACATCTGGGTTACCGGTGCCGATGGTGCGATCTCCCATTACGATGGCAGCGGCTGGAATCCGCGGGACGACGTGCCCACCGACAGGACTCTGCACTGTGTCTGGGGAGACGGTGAGGGCAACGTATGGTTCGTCGGTCGCAGCGGTACGATTCTGCGGCGCACAGGGGATGTCTGGTCCGACGAGTCCGGTACCACCACCAACGCCCTCAACTCGATCTGGGGTCGTGGCCAGGAGATCTACGCCGTGGGTGCGCGG
Source organism: bacterium (assembly GCA_003646045.1). The sequence goes on along the minus strand of QNDV01000315.1, from coordinate 3,519 downwards.
GGTACGGTACTGCGCCGCGACGCCGGATTCGGGTCCACCGAGGTCACCGACAGCGATGCCAACCTGTGGTCCGTACGTTCCCTGCCCGGGAGTGAACCCGTGGCGGTGGGGGCGGCGGGTAATTTCCTGCGTCGCGACCAGGGTACCTGGTCCACCGAGATCATAGCCGAGGGCAGCTACCTGTACGCATTATGGGACGACGGCGACGGCGCCATGCTGCTGGCTGGTTACAACGGTCTGGCCATGCGGCTGGATACACCGGCCTGGCAGGTCCTCAACGCGGGACGTACCCATTGGCTCAAGGGCATCTGGACCGCTGATTGTGGCCAGATCGTGGCCGTGGGCGCCCGGGGCGCCCTGTTGCTGTCCTACGGAGGCGGCTGGCTGGACATCGCGCCGGACCTGGACGGTGTGGAATACACCGACGTCTGGGGTGTTGCCGCCGACGATTTCTTCGTGGTGGGCAGCAAGGGCGTGATTCTGCGCTACCGCGGGGGCGACTGGACCGTATGGCGCCTCCAGTCCCAGGCGAACCTGGAAGGTGTGTGGGGAACCTCCAGCAACGATGTGTTCGCCGTGGGCGCCGGTGGTCTGATCGTACGCTTCGACGGTGACAGTTGGGAGACCATGCCCAGCGACACCGGGATCTCCCTGTCCGATGTTCACGGTCGTGACAGCAATGATGTCTACGCCGTGGGACTGAGCGGCACCCTGGTCCATTTCGACGGCGTCGTATGGCAATTGCTCGACGTGGGTACCCGCGACCCGTTGCACGGCGTATGGTGTCTGCCCGACGGCGAGACCGTGACGGTCGGCGGCCGCGGCACTACCTTGCATCATCACGGCACACCCGGTCCCGGCACGCGCTGGAATCCTCTGCCGAGCAACACGTTCGACTCGCTCTATGTCATCACCGCCGACGCCAACGGCACGGTGTGGGCCGGTGGCGCCGCCGGTACGCTGCTGCGCCATGACAAGGGACAATGGGAAACCGTGGAAACCGGGGACGTCAACCGCATCAACGGTTTGCATGCCGGCTCTTGCGGTGATATCTACGTGGCCGGGTTCTGGGGCGTTATCATGCGCTACGGACCCTGAGACCCGCTTTGATTCTGTTATCTCGACCTGACCAATCCGCCTCGATCAAACCCTGCAAGGAGTGACCATGGGGAAGCTTGACCGTCTGCAGCCCGCCGCCGTCTGGCGGATCTTCGACAGCATGAGTGAGGTGCCGCGCGGCTCCGGCAACGAGGCCGGTGTCCAGGCCATGTTCAAGACCTGGGCCGACTCGCGCAGCCTGGCCTGGAAGGAGGACGCGGTGGGCAATCTGCTCATCTACATCCCCGGCACCAAGGGCCTCGAGAAAGCCGCACCAGTGCTTATCCAGGGGCACGTGGACATGGTCTGCGAGAAGAACTCGGCCACGAAGCACGATTTCGAGAACGATCCCCTCAAGCTGCTCATCGAGGGCGACTGGGTTACCGCCGACGGTACGACCCTGGGCGCGGACAACGGCATCGGTTGTGCCATGGGCCTGGCCCTGGCCGACGCCGAGGGTGTGGCCCACGGGCCCGTAGAGGTATTGCTGACCGTGGACGAGGAACGGGGCCTGACCGGAGCCGCGGGTGTCGAAGCCGGTTTCTTCAGTGCACGCCGCATGATCAACCTGGATAGCGAGGAGGACGGTGCCGTCTTCGTGGGCTGTGCAGGTGGCCGGGACACCCAGTTCACCATGAAGAACCGCGGTACCCGCGCCCCGAAGGAATCGGCCGGCCGCAAGGTGACCATCGGCGGATTGCAGGGCGGTCACTCGGGCCTGGACATCCACAAGGGCCGCGGCAACGCCATCAAGCTGCTCAACCGCGCCCTGCTGGCTGCCTCCGAGATCATGGAAGTGCGCCTGGTGGAATTCAACGGCGGCAGTATGCGCAACGCCATACCCCGCGAGGCCGAAGCCAAGGTGGTCATCCCGCGGGCCCAGGGCCGGAAATTCAAGCAGACCGTGGACGCGTGTTTGCAGCGGATCAAGACCGAGGAACTGGCCGGCGCGGACGATGGATTCACGTGGTCGGTGTCCACGGTGCAGGCACCGCGTTGCCTCAGCCTGGACGGCAGCCAGCGCACCCTGGCCCTGATTGCCGCCATACCCAACGGAGTGACGGGCATGAGCCGCGACATCCAGGGGCTGGTGGAATCGAGCACCAATCTGGGTGTCGTCACCACCAACGGGGGACGAGTGGGCATGGTTATCTGCAGCCGCTCGTCGGTTATGCCGATTCTGGAAGAGCTGGTGGAAACCCACGCCATGATTGGCCGTCTGGCCGGCGCCGAGGTGGAGCAGCCCGAGGGCTACCCCGGCTGGAAGCCCAACCTGAAGTCGGCAATGCTGGCCGTCACCCAACGCAAGTACAAGGAAGCGTTCGGCGAGGACCCCGAACTGCTGGCCATCCATGCGGGCCTGGAGTGCGGCTTGTTGACCGAGAAGTACCCGGACCTGGATATCGTCTCCTTCGGGCCCAATATCACGGGCGCCCATTCGCCCGATGAGCGGGTGCAGATCTCCTCGGTGCAGAAGATCTGGAAACTGTTCACGGCGACCATGGAGGAATTGGCGAAAAAGTAGGAATCCGCCAAGTTACTGTTTTGTGTCGAGATGCGGCGGTCGGGCATTGGTCCCGGCCGCCGTTTCCCCAATTTGGTTTTGTTTTTCCCAAAGTTATCCCCAATTGGGAAGACCCTGATGTGAGCCTGAGGGAACCCTCGGAGTGGACTAAGTGCCGCTCTGCCAAGCCTCCACACGTCTGTGGGAATTATGCAAAAAACTGTCTAATGGGGATGGTGTTGGTTATCCCCGACTGTGGTTGGGTATGATATTGGGGTCCCGGGGACCACGATTCAGTTTGTGAAGGCGGAACCGGGGAGGCCGTGGTTTGGCGTGGTGGTGAGGTCACCGGGGCCTTGGTTTGGGTGGCGGTGGTGTGGTCCCCCAAGGCCTTGGTTTGGCGGTGGTGGTGAGGCCCCGGGGGCCTTGGTTTGGGGTGACAGGTGGGAAGCAAGAAGCGGGCCGCCTGGCGGCGTAATATGTTGGTTTATTATGGTGTTGCGGTATTTTAGGCCTTGCGGTTTTTGCTGTATTTTCGTATATTGTTCGTACCCCCCAGGTACTCGGATCAGGAGAACCAATATGCCGGCAATCGCCTTCGTTTCAGGCCAATCTCCAGCTCGTGTTCATGCTTCCCTGCGTCGTTCTTTGGCCGCTCTTGAAGAAGCCCAGCAATGTGCCGTCCTGTGGTTCGGGGAGGTCATGCGGAGGCGGCTCTATCGTGACTTCGAATGCTCGTCAATGAACCAATATGCGGTGCGCGAGCTGGGGTTTTCACAGTCGCGGGCCCGGGACTTCGTGCGGCTGGCGCAGAAGCTCGAATCGCTTCCGGCAGTGAAGGCAGCCGTGGTCAGTGGCGACCTTGGCTATACCAAGGCGCGGGAAGTCATCAAGGTGGTTACGCCGGCAACCCAAGG
>QNDV01000314.1 GCA_003646045.1 bacterium | reverse complement strand
GTTCCAGACCGTCGTCCATCAGCGCCTGCGAATCCGTCTCGTCACCCGGCACGACCCCCGTCAGCACCTGGTGCAGCAACACTCCCAGGGCGAACACATCTCCCGACATGCCCCCGACTGCAACCTCCCCCGAAACCTGCTCGGGACTCATGTAGGCCGAGGCCGGCGGTAGCGTCTCGCCATCGTCGCAGCTCACATCCAGCGCCAGTCCCAGGTCCAACACCCGCACCTGCGGCGGGCCGTCAGACGGCGTCACCACCAGCACGTTACCGGGCTTCAGGTTGCCGTGGGCATGACCGCGATCGTGGATGTACTGCACCACATCGCACAACTGAAGGAACAGCTCCAGGCGCTGCTCCGCTGTAGGCAATTGTGCGCTGCAATAAGCTGTGATGGTGGGACCCTTGATGAATTCGGTGGCCAGGCAGGTGCGGCCGCGGCTTGTTTCTTCCACATCCCGGACCTGGACCATGGCCGGGTGGTCGAGTTTGGACCGGGCAGAGCGACTGGCGTGAAAGCGGTCCAGCACTGCCTCGGTATCAGGCTCGGAGCGCAGGATCTTCAAGGCCACGTGATGGCCGGCGGGCTGCTGATGCCAGGCGAGCCAGACTTCGCCCAGGGGACCTTCGCCGGCCTTGGCCACCAGACGGTAGGGACCTATGAGATCCCCCGGCGAGACGCGATCGACCAGGGTGCGGTCGCGGGCCTCGACCAGCATACGCAGGCGTTCCTCCAGCTTGGTCTGGTCCGCCGGATCAGGTGGTTGGTCAAAAACCGTGTCGATGGCGTTGGTGTCCATCTCCCTCTCCCGGGAGTCGGAGCATGTCAGTCGGCTTCCAGGCGGCGATTCAGCCAGGTCCGGGCCTGCTCCCAATAGCGCCAGACCGTGCGTTCGGTGACTTCGAGAGTGGTCGCGATCTCCTCGATGCTCATGCCGCCAAAGAATCTCATTTCCACCAGCAGGGCCATTTCCCGGCTGTGCTTTTCGAGGGCGACCAGGGCGCGATCCAGATCCAGGATCGTCAGCACTTCCCGGTCTTCGCGTCCCAACAGCTCCTGGAGCTCGTCGTCCAGGGGCAGTTTGCGCTGGTCGCCGCCCCGCTTGCGCCGCGCGCGCCTACGCTCGTGGTCTACCAACAACCGCCGCATGACCTGGGCGGCCACGGCGCGGAAGTGGGCACGACTCTTCCAATCCGCCCGATCCTGATCCACCATCTTGAGATAGGCTTCGTGCACCAGGGCTGTGGGCTGCAGCGTGTGATCGACGCGCTCACGGGAGAGATAGGCCTGGGCCATGCCCCGCATCTCGTCGTAGACCACCGCAAACAGGCGATCAAAGGCGCCGGACTCGCCGGCGGCAAGTTCCTGCAGGATGACGGTTGCGTCCGAACGGACGGCCGAGCGGTCTTCTTCCGGTTCGGCGTCCGGTCGGTGGGGCGACGGGTCCATGGCAGCCATTTCCGAGCTTTCGCATGATCAGTAAACATCGCGTCGAACTTGAGATACCATATCACGTACGCTTTGTCGCCGCCATGGCGCCCGTCGTTCCCCAACCGGTGAAATCGAAGGGGCCCCTCCTCGCCGGGGGCCCCCGAGCGGCCTCGCCCTTACCGCTGTCGATTCACCAGGAACACTCGTCTGGTTCCTGCCATATGACGCGCTGTTCGAGGGAAAATACTGACACGCTGATTCCGGCGGATACATTTGCCGCGTATAGTCACCAAGTGACCGCGATCGTCGACTACGAGAAGCCTTGACCACACACCGGAGCATTCCATGCGTTGGACCATCCTTCTGACCGTTCTGATCCTGGGTCACGCAACCGGCGCCCTGGCCCAGTCCACCAGCGCCGACGGTCGGGTCACCACCACCACCGCCGCCCTGGCCGACTCCGCAGTGGTGGCAAAGACCGGCAATACCGTCTTTTTCCCCATCCTGGGCTACACTCCCGACACCAGCTTCCTGGTGGGCGCGACCGTACTGCGGTTTTTCTACCTGGATGATACGGAGGACGCGCGACCCTCCCTGATCAGCCCCGTGGCCGTCTACACAGCCAGGAACCAGGTGCTTCTGTTCCTGGGCACGGACCTCAACTGGGGAGGTGGTCGCTGGCACGCGGGCCTGTTGCCGAGCTACCAGAAATTCCCGGACGACTTCTACGGTATCGGTCGTGACGTCACCGGCGATCCTCTTGAATCCTACACCCCCGAGCAGTTCGCTTTTGAAGGGCTGATCGAACGCGAGACCCTGGGCGAGTTGCGGCTGGGCGTGAACTACCAGGTGGCCAGCCACCGCATAATCGAGACCGAGCCCGGTGGCATCATGGACAGCGGGCTGGTCCCCGGAACGGGCGCCTCGGTGGTCTCGGCTCCCGGCCTGCAAATGGCGTGGGATACCCGCGACAACACCTGGTCGCCCCGCACGGGCCGGTGGGGCCAGGCCCGGATGTCATTCTACAGGGAAGGGGTCGGCAGCGACTTCGACTGGACGGAATATACCGTCGACCTGCGGGGATACCTGCCGGCGGGGGACCGCGGTTCCCTGGCGGCGCAGCTACTCTACACTTCCGGTGACGGCGAGGTGCCCTTCTACCGCATGCCCCGGCTCGGCGGCCAGGACGGACTGCGCGGCTACAGTGCGGGACGCTTCCTGGACCGGACCATGGCTCTGGTACGGGCCGAGTGGCGCAGCGGCATGGTCGTCGGTCGCTTCGGCGCGGTGATATTTGCCGGTTACGGCGACGTGGCACCGGCTCCGCACAAGCTGACCACGGCGGCCAACCTATACACGGTGGGCGCCGGCGTGCGGTTCCTGTTGAGCCCCGAGGAAGGTGTCAACATCCGCATGGACTATGGCCTGGGCAATGAGGACGGCGGATTCTACCTGTCGCTGGGCGAAGCGTTCTAGCGTGCCACCAACTCACTGATCGTCCCCACCCGGTACCCTCGCGCCTGCAACCCGTCGAGCACCAGCGCCAGGGTCTCGGGCAAACGCACCCGCTCTTCCTGACCGTCGTGCAGGACGATGATGGCGCCGGGATACACGCGCCCCAGCACATCATGGGCCAGACGGGTCGGTTCGTGGACGCGATCGTCGTGGGGGAAGATTGACGCCAAGCAGATGCGATAACCGTACTGCGCCGCCTGCTCCACCATGCCCGGAGTGAACCAGCCCGACCCCGGACGCAGCCAACGGTGGGACGCTTCGGCATCGACCCAGGGGTCCACCGCCAGCATCTGCCGTTCGAATTCCTCGGCGGGCAGCAACACCGAGGGCTGGTCTTCCACCAGGTGATTGCCGATCTCGTGCCCCTCGGCCTGCATCCGCCTGAGCAGGTCCTCGTTACCGGCAATGTTGTCGCCCAGCACGAAGAAGGTGGCGTGGATGCCGCGTTCCCGCAGCAGGTCCAGCACATGGGGCGTGATGGCGCGGTATGGTCCGTCGTCGATGGTCAGGGCCACCACCTTTTCGGAGGTCTGCGCCTGGAACAGCACGTCGGGGTTCAGTTCGGACAGACCGTCGATGGCGAAGCGGGGCTGGGACCATCCGATCCAGCCCGTGGCGGTGGCCAGGCCCAGAAGGACCAGGACAACCGACAGGCCGATGATCAGGCGTCGTCTAGTCATGATCAATTACCGTCGCAAGGCCCAGGGAATCCCATGGCAACAATCCGCCCGCCGAGTAGTGGATATGCACCGGCTCGCCGTCCTTGTGTACCACCAGACCGGCCTTGTCCAACTGCCCCGGGATCTTTTCGGGCATGGCCTGGGGGTTGGCCCGCAACCAGCGCAGAGCCATGGGCGCCCGCATGAAGATGCCGCCCAGGTCGGCGCGCGCCACCTCGGCCATCCAGGCCTGGTCGCCGCCCAGATCCACCATTTCCAGGTGCTCGCGCACGACGCCGTCGTCCAGGCCGCGCTCGGCCAGGCGTTGCACGGCCACCACCAAGCAGTAGTGGGCGATGGTCGCGCACGAACGCACCACCGTCTGGTAGGTACGCTCTTCGGGCGGCAGGCCCAGGCGGGGATCGTCGGTGACCTTGTGTGGGCCGGCCAGGGTCTGCAGGGCGGGCCACTTGGCAGCCAATTCCGCGCGATCGGCAGCCGGTGCGTGGGTAAG
>QNDV01000313.1 GCA_003646045.1 bacterium | reverse complement strand
TCACGCCCTGGGCCTGACCCAGCAGGAATTCGGACTCTGGTCCGCCATCGCCATTCACGACACCAGCAGCGTGGTTGGGGCGGCGGCGCGGTATGGTGACGAGGCCCTGGCCCTGGCCACCACAGTTAATTTGTCGCGGGCCTTGTGGATAGTGCCCCTGGCCATGGGATTGGCTATCCGGCGCGGTGGGGGATTGGGTCGTGTCCGTATACCCTGGTTTATCCTGTTCTTTCTGGTCGCCGCCGCAATGAGGACCCTTTGGCCCGCCGGTGGCAGTGCCTTTGATATGACCCGGGATGTCGCCGTGCGAGGCCTGACCCTGACCCTCTTTCTCATCGGGACCGGCATGAGTCGTGATGCCCTGCGGGAAACCGGTTTGCGACCCCTCGTACAGGGCGTGTTGCTGTGGCTGGTCATCTCCATCGCCGGGTTGGTCACGGTGCAGGCCGTAGTGGGGTAGATGGCCTCTCGAAAATCGGCGTTGCATGGTTTGTAAAACTTGACTAATATCGTACAGTATTAGTCGTCACCGCCCGCTGAGCAGGGAGTTATCCACCTTGATCCATCTCACTGATGCCGCCGTGGCCGAGATCCGGAGCCTGCAGCAGGCCAAGGCCCACGAGGGCCCGGTTCGCCTGGGTACCCGCCCCGGTGGTTGCGCCGGCACGAAGTACGTCCTCGATGTCGAGGCTGCCCAGCAGGTCGGGGATAACACCTTCGAACAGGGTGGACTGAAGGTGATCTGCAGCGCTGCGGACCTGACGGTATTGCGCGGCATTACGGTGGATTTTTCCGCGGATCTGGTAGGCGGTGGTTTCCGCTACGAAAACCCCAAAGCCGGCAGTGTGTGCGGCTGCGGTGACTCATTCCAACCACTTGTCAGCCTGGGAATCCTGCCCGTCGGCAATTAAACGCCAAAAAAGTCCTGTTTTTGCGTTGTCAGAATTAATCCGTCGAACTATTATCTCCCACCGAAACTATTAGGCAGACAGCTGCGGGCCCCGGTGCCTGGCCGTTGTCGCCGGTCTGCGCCGATGTCGCTTGAAGGGGGGGAGTCGACTTGACTCCAGATAACCGGGATATGCAGCGGGATTCCGACGGTGACCCTGCTACCACCGCACGTTTCGTCTTCCCCAAATGGACCAACTATCTGCGCGAAGCCTCGGCGGTCGCCGCGGTGGGCGGACTTGTCTACGCGGTGGTGCTGATCACCGGTGTCTTCTCGCCGGAAATGTCGGCCATGGGCTATGCGCCCGAGCAGCCGGTACCCTACAGTCACAAGTTGCACGCGGGCGACATGGACATCGACTGCCGCTACTGCCACACCACGGTGGAGACCACGGCCCAGGCCAACATCCCGCCCACGGCCACCTGCATGAATTGCCACACCAGCGTACGCACCCAGGACGAGAAGCTGGCCATGGTGCGCCGCAGCGCCGAGACCGGCGAGGCCATCCCCTGGATCCGGGTGCATGATCTGCCGGATTTCGTCTACTTCAACCACGCGGGGCACGTCCAGTCCGGGGTGGGCTGCATCAGTTGCCACGGTCGCGTCGATCGCATGGACGTGGTGGAGCAGGTCGAGCCCCTGACCATGGGCTGGTGCCTGGATTGCCACCGCGACCCGGCGGCCCACATCCGCCCCGTGGAATTCGTCACCGACATGAATTGGCAGGCGGAGGGCGACCCGGCCGAACTGGGTGCCCGCCTGATGACCGAGCGGCAGATTGCGCCGTCCGAGGATTGCACCACCTGCCACCGCTGACAGCAGGCCTAGCGCCTGCCGGGAAGGTCCAGAATGTCCGAGATCATCCAGGGACCCCGCCACGAACGGAACTACTGGCGTAGTCTCCAGGAACTGGCCGACAGCGAAGAATTCCGGCAACAGCTGGAGAACGAGTTCCCCGGGGGCATCGAGCCCCCCGAGGGCATGTCGCGGCGCCGCTTCCTGCAGATCATGTCGGCCTCCATCGCCATGACCACCCTGGCGGGCTGTCGTTGGCCCGAGGAAAAAATCGTGCCCCTGGCCGCCCGCCCCGAGGGTGTGGAGCCGGGCACGCCCCTGGGCTTTGCCACCACCATGGAACTGGGTCCGGTGGCCATGGGCGTGGTGGCCACCAGCTACGACGGTCGTCCCATCAAGATCGACGGCAATCCGGAGTTCGCCCTGAGCGGCGGCGCCACCAGCGCCCTGGCCCAGGCCAGCGTACTGGATCTCTACGACCCGGATCGCAGTCACCACCTGCGTGATCGCCGCCAGACGAATGCCCGCAAGTCGGACTGGGAGACCTTTGCCGCCTGGGCCGGCGAGCACTTCGGTGCACTCAAGGGACAGGGCCGGGGGCTGGCGGTGCTCACGGGCGCGACCAGTTCTCCCTCGCAACACGCCCTGCTGGCCAAGCTGGCCACGATCTATCCCGAAGCACGAATCCACGCCCACGAACCGGTCTGCCGACGCAACGAGATCATGGGCACCGCCGCTGCCTTCGGCAGCCCGTCCCTGACCCAGCTGCACCTGGACAAGGCCGCGGTGATCGTCGACTTCGACGCCAACCTCATGCAGGACCACGCCACCGCCCTGCGCAACAGCCGCCAGTTCGCCGCGGGCCGCAAGCCCGAGAGCGGCCACATGAACCGGCTGTACGTGTGGGAGAACAGTTTCTCCATCACCGGCGGCATGGCCGATCACCGCTTCATCGTACCGGCGTCACGGGTGGGCGCGGCGGTGTGGGCGCTGGCTGCCGAGCTGGTCATCGGCGAGGGGCTGCCCCTGCCCATGAACTCCGGTGTCTCCCGCGGTGAACTGTCCCGCTGGCGCGGTCACGAGGCAGCAGGCGACCATATCGGTGCCGTGGCCCGCGACCTCATGCACCAGCGCGGTCACAGCCTGCTGGTGGCCGGTATGCGTCAGCCCGCCGAGGTCCACGCCCTGGTTCACGTCTTGAACGTGGCCCTGGGCAACGTGGGCCAGACCATTACCTATCTGCCTTTCGAGCCCCCGGCCCACGGCACCATCGCCGACCTGACGGCGGACCTGCAGGCCGGCCGGGTGCAGACCCTGGTGATTCTGGACGCGGGCAACCCCGTCTACAGCGCACCGGCGGACCTGGACTTCGGCGCCGCCCTGGACAAGGCGGGCACCGTCATACATCTGGGCGAGAAGGACGACGCCACGGCCCACGCGGCTTCATGGCATCTGCCGCGGGCCCACTATCTCGAAAGCTGGGGCGACGCCATGGCCTGGGACGGCACCCTTATGGCGGTGCAGCCCCTGATCCAGCCGCTTTATGACGGCCACACCACCTGTGAGCTGCTGTCGCTGCTGGTGGACGAGACACCCCGTAGTGGCTGGCAGGTCACCCGGGACACCTTCAACGGCATGACCGGCGGCAACGGGCCGGCGCCCGCCGAGGGTGTGGACCGCGGCTTCGACAAGAAATGGCGCCGCTTCCTGCACGACGGCTTCCTGGCCGGCAGCGGCCACGAGCGGGGCCGGGCCCTGTCCCTGGCGGCGGCCCGCATTGCCCCTCCGACAGACGCCGGACCCGACGCCGGCAACCTGGAGATCAGCTTCGCCCACGACCAGTCGGTGTGGGACGGGCGTTTCACGGACAACGCCTGGCTGCAGGAAATGCCCGACTTCATGACCAAACTGACCTGGGACAATGCCGCGCTGGTGGGTCCGTCCACCGCAGACGAGCTGGGCGTGCGCCACGGCGACGTGGTGGAGCTGGAGCTGGACGGTCGCAAGGTCGAGGCGCCAGTGTACGTGCTGCCCGGCCAGGCCCGCCACTCGGTGACGGTGAACCTGGGCTACGGCCGTACCGATACCGGACGTGTGGGCGAGGGCTCGGGCTTCGACGCCTACCGCCTGCGCACCTTCGCCGCTCCGGACATGGCCCTGGGACTGAAGGTCACCCGGACGGGCCGTACCTATCCTCTGGCCACGACCCAGGATCATCACGCCATCGACGCCGTGGGCGCACAGGAGATCCAGGACCGCGTGCCGAGTCTGGCGCGGGAGGGAACCCTGGACGACTACGTCTCCCATCCCGAGTTCGTCGACCACCTGGGTCTGCACCATCCGCCACTGGTCTCACTCTGGGAAGAGAAGGAGTAC
>QNDV01000312.1 GCA_003646045.1 bacterium | reverse complement strand
TCCGTATCTCAGCGGCCGCGGCGGAGCATCCAGATGACGAGGAGCAGCACCAGCGAACCGACGAACGCGGAGATCAGATCCTCGAAGGTCACCTTCACGTCGCCGAGGCCGAGGTCGATCTCGAGCGCATCGAAAATAACGCCGCCGATGAGCGCCCCGATCATGCCCACGGCGAGGTTCCCCCAACTCCCGAACCCCTTCTTCTTGCGGGAAAAAATCGCGCCGGTAAAGGACCCCGCGAGGGCTCCGACGATGACCCAGATGACGATTTCGCCGATGGTGATGTCCATGCCGTGACTCCAGAATGAGAATGGTGGACAGGCGTAATCCTACCTGACGGAGAGCCTGTGCTCGAGGGCGTTAAGAGTTCTCATTACCTGGCGCGAAGCAGTCTTCCGATTCTGCAGGCCGGCCTTCGCAGCGATCTCTCGGTAAGTTGCTCCGTTCATCCGCATCTCAAGCGCAAGTCGCTGCCGAGGTGGGAGGTCATCCACTGCATCTTTGGCAAGTGCGGCCAACTCTCGTCGGGCGGCAATCTCCTCGGGGGCTGGGAGAGGGGAGGGATGATCCGCTGGGAGGGCGGAGAAGCGGAATCGCGGGCGGCATCTGCGGATGGTGTTTCGCACTACGCCGACAAGGAACGCATCCAACTCCCGTCGGTTGCTGAACCTCCACAGAGCCCGCATGCGCAGACTGAGGAATGCCGTAGAGAGAACCTCTGAGTGGAGGTTTGGAGGGAGGCAGAAGGGTTCGAGAATCGACGACAAGCGCCGAACGAGTTCCGCCCACGCGCCAACATGCACCTGGCCCTGCAGGCAGGCGGCCAGAAGAGCCAACTCGGGGGATTTCAGATGTGCTCGGACCAGGCGACGCAGATCGAGACACGGCGCATCAGTGTCCGCAGCTTCCGCCATTGCCAGAGAAACCGCCATCTGCTGAACTTGGCCTCCGCTGAGTGGGCGGGCGCCGAAGAGCCTCCAAGCCTCCTCTGCTCGTTCATGCGCGAGTTCAGCCTCCTCCCGCGCGCTCCGGATGGCCACCGAGTACCGGCTGATGACCGGGTACTGGCAAGGCGTGTTCAACAAGCAAACATGCATCCCATCCTCCCATACTCTCCCCTATCGTAACCCGAATTGCGCTTGAGGGTGAAGATGAGTCACAAACCGGGTCAGGGTCTCACCCAGTTGTCCGATCACTCGAGGAGCCCGCAGGGGCTCCCCTCTTTGTCAACATGATCTGAGATAGCAGTCTTCCGAAGTGCAGGGTAGAGAGCGTCATGGACCGCAGGCAGATGAGCGAGAGGAAGAAGCGTAAGCCATCGTCGAAAATGTAGGAGCGCTGCCGATCGATTCGGATGGCGATGTTCACCAGTGGGAGACCCACGCCAGAGACGCGGTGCCATCGGACAATCAGCGCGGAAGGCAAGGTGCGATCCCCGCGCTCCGACAGGTAGTGTTGCGCTGGCCCGGGAGAGCGAGAAGCTCGAGCGACACTGACCCATTTCGGGTGCCACCCGAAGCGCGCGGAGAAGTCTCTGGTGATCCAAGAGGATACTCAACAGTTTTCGATGCCTCCCGACCCTTGGTGGGGGACTATGAGCTAGAGGGATGTGCGCTCCTCGGAGAAGAAGAATTCTTGAGGAGAGACGAAAGGAGGATTAGCACCAAAGCGTGTGTTAGTTGCACTCGCGGTGCTGACACTACTAGCGACAATCACCTTTGCGACTGTTGCACCGCCCATTCTGCGGGGTGCATGAGATGTGATACGACGGATAGCCGCTTGGAGCTTGACGCTTAGCCGTTCAATGGCTGAATCCCTCCCTATGCTCCGTGGCGAACCAGTTTCATGATCTGAAGCTGGCGGTTGAGTAGCCCTGAGTTTAGGCATTGGGGAACGCAACTCGCACTTGGGGAAGTGTCTGCCTGAATGGTCGAGCGCGCGAACGGAATGCCAATTGCGGAGGCACCAATATGTCACTCTTCTTCAGGTTGATTTTCTTGGCCGCGTTCATGGTCATCCTTCCCAGCATGCTGATCGCTGGGGCACCGGGCGGGTCCGGTGGTGATGCGATGGAACCGGGCGCAGCCGGAGTGAACCCAGAGCGGCGTTGCGACACACCTCCGATTGTGCGCGCCTCATGCTTCTCCCTCCCGGGCATGGAGGAGAGGTTGCGGTAATGCACGTCGCCAAGAAAAGTGCGGCACTAGCAAGGGTAGAAACCGAGAGCGGACCACCCAGGTGGCTGCGTCCGGCGAGCGAATGCACGGTACCCATGCGATGAGTGCGGGACACAGCGGCCTCAGGTGGTGCTTCTCGATTGATGACCGACGAGTCCGAAGGGAAGGGGCTGTCGGCCGAAGTTCGGGCTTCCCAAAAAGGGCCCACACGGGACGGTTCCGTAGCTGATGGGCCGGATGGTCGCGACGAAGGAGATGTAGAATGAGACTCTATGGCGCAGTTTGCTTTCTGGTCTTCATCGGATTGGCGGTAGGCACTGTTCTCGCTGGTGCGGCAGGCGGAGCGGCAGGTGAGAGGGATCCAGGTAAAGATGGTACGAATGGTGGCCAAGGTGGCAGCATAGCCGGAGGTTCCCAGGGCGGCGCCGGTGGAGATGGCGGAGATTACCCAGACCCAGAAATTGAGTTCTTTGAAGAGTCACAGGGCAGCGATCCGGCTAACCTTGTTGCGCCTTCAGGAGGCGATGGCCAGCCAGGATCCGAAGGCGGAGGCCACCCGCAGCCGGGAGACGCCGCAGGCGGAGGCGGTGGAGGCGGAGGTGCCGACGGACGTGATTGTACCGTGGTCGCTCACGGTTCAGGCACCGCAACTGCCATCGCTGGAAACGGTGGCGCAGGAGGGCCAGGAGACCGCGGCGGTGACGCGGTTGACGAGAATGTCCCCGGCAATGGCGGCGAGGGCGGCGAGGGCGCCAAGGGGGGGACCGCATGGGCGACCTGTGGCACTGGCGGCAGCGCATTTGCGACAGGCGGAGATGCGGGCGCTGGCGGCACGGGGGGGAATGGAGGGCACTCACATGACCTCACTGCACCTGGCGGTGACGGTGGAGACGCAGGCGATGCAGGCAACAATGGAGCCGCGCTCGCCGGGTGCTCGGGTGAATGGGCGGTCGAGGTTTTAGCCGTAGCAGGCGCAGATGTCATCGTTGGAGCTAGCGGAGGAGCTCTAGGCTATGGGATCCCCATAGGCACCCCCGGCGCGGACGGCGAGCCAAGCGACTAGTTCATGAACGAAGGGCTGATCCCATGACCAAACGGGTGCTGAAACAGATCTCGGTCGGTATTGCGGTCGTACTGACAATGCTGCTCCTCTGGATCGAGCTGAGAGATGATCCACAGCCAAGACCGCCACTGCCGCCACGGTCAATCCCCGTGAAGCAGCAATCAGCACCCGTTCTTGAGGCTGTAGAGCACCCGCCGGTGGCTCCTCCCACTGAAGCACCGGAGGAGCCATCTCACTCTCCTGCTGTTCCGTTGATCGCTATCACCGTGCGGGACATTGCGGACGGAAGTCCGGTTCCCGATCTGCCGTTCCTCATCCGGGGCTTGGTGGAACCCCTCCGCACAGATGAGCAGGGCGTCCTGCACCTGAGACCAGGGAATCTCGCCACCCTTCGCCCGAAGGGAGATGATTGGAGCATCCTGCGTCCAGCGAACAGTGTGGATCCGCAAGAACAGGAGACAGTCTGGCTCCATCGGTACCTTCGCATCTTGGGCTCTATTTGCGTCGACAGCGAACTCGTAGAACTCGACCCGAGCAGAGTCAGGATCTCAGTTGTCGCTGTGGGTGAGGACGGTACCGCCGGCGTCGTCGCGCGCGAGGGTCTCGACACCACTTGGTTCCTCCTCCATTCCCTACGTCGCATCAAGAACGTGTGCAAGGTCGCCGAGGATGGCTCGTTTGAGGCTACCATCCCGAGGATCCCCGGCTTCGCCATCAGTGCGGCCATGCCCGGGTGGCAACCTGATCAGGTTCCGGTGCCCATCAAGAGCGATCCGTGTGTGGTGAGATTGACCCTGAGCAAGGAAACTCTGGTCTTGACCGGGACCGTCAAGTCTGCAGACGGGGAGCCCCTCGCGGGTGTCAGCGTGTGCGGATTCGT
>QNDV01000311.1 GCA_003646045.1 bacterium | reverse complement strand
CTGCCTGGCACTGCTGGCCCTAGCCCCTGCCGCACCGGCCCAGGAGGAGTCCGAACCATCCCACCCCGGCTATACCCACTACCTGCGTGGCGCCTACCAGATCGGCCGTGTACTGCAGACCAACGACTTCCTCAGTGGTGACAACCAGGCCGGCGAGCCCATCGACAGCTTCCACTCGGCCCGTCTGGAATTCGGCTGGCAAACCGACGGTTCCCAGGACTGGCACCACAACTACAACTTTCCGTCCTATGGCATCGGCATCTACGGCGCCGATTACTTCAATGACGAGGAACTGGGCACACCCACCTCGCTCTACGGCTTCTATGTCTGGCCCCTGGTGCGCGGCGAGCGCTGGCGCTTCAACTTCGAACTGGCCTTCGGCTTCACCAACAACTGGAAGCCCTACGATCCGGAAAACAATCCCTACAACTCGGCCATGGGGCTGGGACGGTCGGTGCATATCGAAGGTGGTCCCAACGTGGAATACCGCCTGGCGAAGAGGTGGTCGCTGATCGGTGGCATTACCTTCACCCACTTCTCCAACGGCGGTACCCAGCGACCCAATCACGGGATCAACCAGGTGGGACCCGTCCTTTTCGCCAAGTACAACACCGACATGCCGGTCACACCGCCGGCCCGGCGTGTCCTGGGCGACTACGATCGCAGCTGGGACCTGACGGTGACCGGTTCGGCCGGCAAGCGGAACCTGGACCACGAATTCAACGATCCGAATGTGCGGGAGGAATACAAGAACCGCAGCTACTTCATTGGCAACCTGACGGTGGGTGCCGGCCGCAAGTTCTCCCACAAATCGCGCTACGTCTTCGGACTGGATCTGGGCTATGACGAGTCGGTGGGCGACCTGATGAAGCTCGACGCCTTCAACGCCGGTCGCAATGCGCCTGAAACAAGCAGTAGTGACAATTTGGAATTGGCGGTCTTCGCCGGCTACGAGATGATCGCCAACCGGACGCACCTGATCGTCCATCTGGGCTACAAGATCTTCTACAAGGACGTACCCGGACGTCTGCCGGTGCTCTACCAGCGCCTGGGTGTAAAGCAGTTCTTCTACCGCGACTGGTTCGCCGGCATGAATGTGCGGTTCCATGAGATCGGCAGTGCGGACAACCTGGAGTGGACTATCGGGTACGCGATGAAGCTGTAGCGGCCCGGTATCAGGCAGATATCACGGTGCAGACACAGGAACCCCGCTGCCATCCGGCAGCGGGGTTCCGTGCTGACCGAACAGGGCAGAGATTTCGTCCTCGACTGCGCTGCCCATCATCCCGGGAACTCCTCGGCATCCTCGTAGGCCTGCTTCCGGTGCCCGGTCAGCGCCAGGATCCTCCCGGCCACCAGGCCCGTGACCACCGCGACTACCGCCGTGACGACAATCCCCAGCCCCTGGGCGCCACGGTCGATCCCACCCACGAAAACCAGGGCCGCCAGGCCGCCGAGCAGGCCGGGAATACCGTGCAGATTGGAAACGCCGCAGGTATCGACGAGGCGCAGACCCTTCTGCAGTTTGTCCTGGATCACGGCGAAGCCGAACGTCGAGGCGAAACCGGCCACCGCACCGATGCCAAAGGCCACCGGCAGGGAAACCTGATCGCAGGTGGAACCGATGGCCACGCCACCGGCCAGGGTGGCGTTGGCGATGTCGGCGGCGTCGATCCCCCGACGCAGCAGGATGGTAGCGAAGTAGGTCAGCAGGGTCGAACCGCACAGGGCGAAGACCACGTTCATCACCGTGGCCGGGATCAGCTCGGGTGCCACCAGGGCGCCGCAGAAGCTGGGCCAGAACACCCATAGGACCATACTGCCCAGCAGCGAGAACCGATCACTGGTGGCATCGCTGGTCACGGGCAGTTCCCGGTCCCCGCGGGTGCTCATGCTGATGGCTACCCCCAGGCCGAACAGGGCGCCGAAGGCGTGGATCACGATGGAGCCACCGGTATCGACGAAGGCGCCGGCCGCGACAAGACCCCAGCCGCCGTCCAGCAGGATCCACTCGTTCAACATGTAGGCCGGCAGGAACAGCAGGGCCATGACCATGTACTGCCACATCCTGAGGCGCCCGAGCACCGCTCCGGCGCAGATCAGCAGGCTGGCGGCGGCGAACTCGGTCAGGACCAGACCCTCTACTCCCGCGGGATTGTGACCGAACCAACCGCTGGTCTTGAGCAGGAAGTAACCCGGTATGGCCACGGCGACCATCATGTAGGTGGCCGTCAGGGCCGACAGGCCGTAACCGCGCACGAATACCATCAGGAAACCGAACCCGATGAGCAACATGGCCATGATGTGGATGGCCCGGTTGTAGATCTGCACATCGATGACCGCGTCCAGATCGCCATGGGCGAAGGCGATGGTCGGCAGCAGGCTGCCGAGCAGGAACAGCCCCAACGAGGCCGCCACGAGTGTCGATCGCTTGTTCATGGGTGTTTCTCCGGAAAAAGACAGGGTCGCATAGCCGGTTGTTAGAAATTCGACAGAAAAATGGGAGGTGTGCTGGTGCGTGTCAAATACCGTGTGGTCGACATCCGGAACGGCGTGGCGGATAGTCCCGGGAACCTGATGTGCCGGGGACTCGATTCCCAAGGCACGACTGACGCCCTGGGACGCGCCACGGAGACCCATGACGGACTCAGCAACACGGCCAGCAGTTCCCCCGCGCGACCACGGCCTGGATTTGGCCCGTGCCTGGGCGGTAACAGTCATGGTCCTGGGGCACGTTCTGGATGCCACCCTGCTGGTACAGGCCAGACAGAACCCGGCCATTGCCACCTACTGGCAGCTACGGGGATTGACGGCACCGTTATTCCTGTTGGTCAGTGGTTGGGCTGTTTCGATGTTGTTCTGCCGCCGCCCCCGACTCGGCCTGTGGCATGCACGCGAACGTATGCCTCGAATCGCCACCCTCTTCGGTCTGGGTCTGCTACTGCGGTTCCCAACCTGGGCACTGGACCGGCTCATGGACGGGGACCCGAAGATCCTGGCCCACTTCCTCGCCATGGACGTCCTGCAATTGATCGGCTTGTGCCTGTTGCTGGGCGGTTTGTTGTTCGGATTGAGCACACGCCCGGCGATTCGGATGGCGCTGGCCGGCACGGCGGCCCTGGTGGTGCTACTGGCAACATCGGCGGTGTGGTCACTGGCTGATCGCGATAGCTGGTGGTCAGGTCTGGTACTCGGTGGCGGCAAGTCCCCCTTCCCGCTGTTCCCCTGGGCGACCTACTTCCTGTCCGGCATGGGACTGGGCAGCATGTCGACCATGATACCGTCTCCCCGGCGACGCGCCCTGTACCTGATGGGAGGTGGCTTGGTGCTGGCCGCGGCCGCAGCTCTGGTTGATGGACACTGGTACGTCCAGGCCAGGACTACCGACCCGGCGCTTACGGTGTACCGCCTGGGCCTGGTAACGGCATGGGTGGGTGTACTGGGTCTGGCCCCCGCGTCATGGGGCCGGCGGTTGGCGCCCCTGGGCCGACGTACACTGGCAATCTACTTCATCCACCTGGTCATGGTATACGGTGCCCTGCGGATACAGGGCATGACGTACAGGGTGGGGCACACCTTGTCACCGATCAGAAGTCTGGCCTTGGGGATCTTAACCCTGGTAATCGCCGCGGCACTGGCCTTCCTGTGGTCCCGGCGGCGGCACGCTTGGCAATTCCTGCGGGATAATCGGCGGATCCATGCTATCTTGCGACGTACCTGATATCCAACCGATTGACCCGGCTTTATTGGCCCTTCCCCTGGAGACACTGGAACATGTCCGCATTGCAAGCCGCTCCCCTGGTGCTGCACTTGCTCGTAATGCTGATCCTGTCGGTCTATTCGTGCCACGCGTATGTGATGGTGCTGCTCTATCGGCGCCATCGGCGTAAAGAGGAAGAACACGCTGCCGAGCCGGAAATCTGGCCCACCGTTACGGTACAACTCCCCCTGTATAACGAGCAATACGTGGTCACGCGGCTCGTCGATGCCGTCTGCCGGCTGGATTACCCACATGACAGACTCGAGATCCAGATCCTGGATGACTCCACCGACGAAACGGTGGACCTGGCGAGGGAACTGGCTGACCGCTGGCGGAATCGCGGCCTGGATATCAGCATCATCCATCGCAT
>QNDV01000310.1 GCA_003646045.1 bacterium | reverse complement strand
TCCATACCGATACCGACGGAAGCGGCGGCGGAGTTGATGGTTTAGCCGGTGTCCATGGTCTGGGCGTCAGTCCCGATGGAACCAACGTCTATGCCGCCGGTCCTGATGACAATGCCATTGCCGTTTTCGACCGGGAATCCGACCCAAACAGCGCCAACTTCGGCAAACTGACCTACCTCGAAACCCACTCCGATTCGCCCAGCACGGATGGATTGCAGGGTGCGAATTCTGTTGCCGTCAGCCCTGACGGCGCCCATATCTATGCGACGGGTGGTATCGATGACGCCGTCGTCGTCTTCAATCGAAATACCGCCTCAGGCGCGCTGACCTACAGCGAATTCAAGGAGGACAATGCCGGTGACATCAATGGTCTGAACGGGGCAATCAAGGTCACGGTCTCACCCGACGGATCCCTGGTCTTCGTCGCGGCGCCGCTCAATAGCGCCGTCGCGGCATTCCGTAGGAATTCGGACTCCATGGATCCGGATTTCGGCAAGTTGACCTTTGCCGACTGGTTCACCGCTCCCGGTTACAGTGAACCCGGCGCCTCATCCACGGTGGACGGTTTGGGAGAAGCCAACAGCGTCACGATGAGCCCTGACGGTTTGTTTCTCTTCTCGACCGGAAAAACCGTTGGGAAGGCGGCATCTTTGGTGGTCATGAAGGCTTCCGCAGGCGGCGTCTGTCCCGATCCCATTGCCGGCACAGGAGATCTCGCCCATCAGGTCGGAATTCCTGCCAATGGTTGGGTCGAATTCACAGCGTGGTACCGGATCCGTAATGACGCCACCGACACGATCCACAATCAGGCCTCGTTGACCATTGACCAACCGACCGACCTCGTCGACGGCGACAGCGATAACAACACGGACTTTGACGACACCGGCGTCGGCCTCGAAGTCGATATCGAAATCACCAAGACGGGGGGCGTTACGTCTCCTGTTCCCGGCGAAGCCCTTGACTACACAATTATCGTGACCAACCATGGCCCACAGGCCATCGACGGCACCCTGGGCCATATTTCCGTCTCCGATGTCTTCCCCATTTACAACGGGACGACCGTCATGGCGGGCTTCGACAGCCTGGCCAATATCACGTGGACCTGCGAGAACGGAACCGGCGGTCAGTGCATTGACACCTCAGGTACGGGCAATATCAGCGCGCAAGTCGATCTTGCAGCCGGCGGAACCGTCACCTTCAAGGCTGACGGGATTGTTCACCCATGGTCCACAGGCAACATTGACAACACCGCCGACTTCAACCTGCCGCTCCAATACAACGACACCATTCCGGGCAACAACCAGGGTCAAGACTCCAGGGCGGTGATCCCCACAGCAGACGTCGGAATCGTCAAGGGACACCAACCTCCGTCCGACGACTTCAGCGTCGATCCCGGCGATGTCTTCCAATATATGATCGTAGTCAACAACGATGGTCCGAGCGCGGTCCTTGGGGCCCAGATCCAGGACGTCTTCCCCGGAGGACTTGAAAACACAACCTGGACCTGTTCCACAACCGGCGTGGGATCTCTTTGTGCCGACCTCGCAGGCGTCGGAAACATCGCGACGACTGTAGATCTGGCACCCGACGGCACCGCCATCTTGACGGTCACAACCCAGGTCAAAGTCACCGCCGAAGGCGCCGTCGTCAATTCCGTCACCGTCAACAGCGGCAATGCCTTCGACCCCCAGAGCGCCAACAACATCGACGATGACGTCATCACCTTGAACGCGATGGCCGACTTGGCTATCACCAAGGACGACGGCCGATCGGAAGCTGTTCCCGGACAATCACTGACCTATACGATCACAGTGACCAACAGGGGCGCCCAACCCTATAAGGACGACGTCTTCAGGGCACGGGTCCAGGATCTCTTTCCGCCCGAACTACTCGACGTCTCCTGGACCTGCGACCCGACACCCCCGGTCCCGGGCACCCTGACCTTCCTGCAACTCAATACATTGATCGGAAGACTCGACGGCGCCGCGGGTGTTGCCGTAAGTCCCGATGGCGAGCACGTCTATGCAGTCGGCGCCGATGGTAACGCCCTTGTTGCCTACTCCCGTGTGATCGAGCAGGGCGCCAATTTCGGAAAACTGTCGTCAGCCCCGATCGACGAGGAACAACAGGACGTCAGCGATCCCGATGATGAACAGTGGGTACTTCCCAACCTCGACGGCCCGACGTCGGTCATCGTCAGTCCCGACGGGCGCCAGGTCTACGTCACGGCGACCAACAGCGATGCCGTCTTGGTCTTTGCTCGTGACTGGGCTTCGGCCAGCGACGATTTTGGGGCCCTGTCGTGGGTTGAGAGCCTGGTTGACGGCGACGGAGCCATCGACGGGCTCGCCGGCGCGACCGACCTCGTCTTGAGTCCGGACGGTGAGTATCTCTACGTCGCAGGCGCCGCCGACAATGCCGTGGCCGTCTTCGGTCGGAACGACACAACAGGCCGCCTGACTTTCGTTGAGACCTTGAAAGACGGAACGGGCGGCGTCACCGATTTGGCCGGCGTTCGCTCCCTCGGAATCAGCCCTCAGGGTGATCACCTCTACGCGGCCGGTGCGAACGACAATGCTGTCGTTTGGTTTTCAAGGGCCTCAGACACCGGGCAACTGACTTTTGAGCAGGCCTATGTCAACGGAACAGGCGGAGTCAGTGGTCTCGCCGGTTCTGCTTCTGTCATCCTCAGCCCGGATGGCTCTCAGGTCTATGCAGCAGGACCCGGAGATGATGCACTGGTCACCTTCCAGCGCAACAGCGACAGCGACAGCCCAACATTCGGCGCCCTGACCTTCGATGTCAAACTGACGTCGGCCGATGCAGAAGGCCTCAGCGGTGTTCGCACCCTCGCCCTCCCCTATGACGCCAGCAACCCCCAGGACCGGGGTGAGCACGTCCTTGCCGGAGGCGACCCCAGCGGCAAATTGGCAATTCTCCGGCGTAATGTCACAACCGGTATTTTGAGCTTCCAGGGCGTTCTTCGTGAGGGCCAACCCATCACACCGCCCGAACTGACCGTTCACGGCCTTGAAATTGTTTCAGGCATCGCTTTCAGTCCTGACGGCGCCCACATCTACACCACCGCTGACGGTGACGACGCCCTGACCGTCTTTGACCGTCGGCAACCCGATCCTTCGTTCGCTTTCGTCGAGGCAGAAATCGACGGCAGCGATGACGGCTACGGCCGCCTGGTTTCCGGTCTCTCTGCAGCACGGTCCGTTACGGTGACCAGCGACGGCGACCACGTCCTTGCAACCGCGTTTTCCGACGACGCCCTTGTCGTTTTCCACCGGGATCCCGAACTGGGAACCACCCCGGATACCAGGGGCAAGCACCTTGCCTTTGTCGCAGCCTACGAAGACGGAGGTCTGGACTCGATCGGCCAGACTATTGACGGATTGGACGGCGCGGCCCAGGTCGTCGTAAGTTCCGATGGACGTTATGTTTACGTCGCATCTGAGATTGACAATGCACTCGCCGTCTTTGAGAGGAATATAGCCACCGGCGAAATGACTTTTGTCGAAATGGAGCAGGATGGAGTCGATGACCCCGATGACGGCATCGGCAACCCAGTCGACGGCCTCTCAGGTGCGGTCGCCCTGGCCATCGGCCCGACGACCGTCGGCAACAGCTTTCTCTACGTCGCTGGTCAATACGAGGCCTCCGTGGCCGTATTCAACCGCGAGCCCAGCAACGGCATCGTGTGGTTCGTCGAACAAATAACCAACGGCGTCGATGGCGTAGAAGGCCTCGACGGCGTCAGTGGAATCGTAGTCAGTCCAGACCTGGCCCACGTCTACGCCGTCAGTCGCATCGATGATGCGATCACCGTTTTCGAAAGGAATCAGATCAGCGGAAAGCTGACCTTCCTCCAGGTCGTCAGGGACGGCGTCGCTGCCGAGGGTTTGGATCAGGCCATGTCCGTTGCCATCAGCCCCGACGGTGCTCACGTCTTCGTGGCCGCTATCAACGACGACGCCCTCTCGGTGTTCTCCAGAGACAACGACGAGACCAGCGACCATTTTGGGCGGCTGAGCTTCGTCCAGGCGATCACAGACGGTTCGACCTTGGCCGGGAAATTTGTCGACGGTTTGGCCGGCGCACGCTCGGTGGCGGTCGATGCCGACGGACTGCGAAT
>QNDV01000309.1 GCA_003646045.1 bacterium | reverse complement strand
GGACCAGTCCCGCGCCGCCACCGGGCCATAGGCCCCGATCCCGGCGTTGTTCACCAGGTGGCGGATGCCCAGGTTTTCGTCGGCCAGGCGGGCCACGAGTTCATCCGCGGCGCCAGGCACACCCAGATCCGTCACCAGCACCCTCACATCCACTTCGTGATCGCGGCGCAGGATATCGCCCAGGGCGGTCAGACGGTCGGCGTTACGGGCCACCAGCACCAGGGGTTCGCCGGCGGCGGCAAAGAGGCGCGCCAGTTCCAGCCCGAGGCCGGCCGACGCGCCCGTGATGAGGGTATGGGTCAGGGGAATACCGGATGAACCAGTGCCCACGATGTCAGTCCTTTGCGGCGGGAGCCTCTGCCGGCGGCGCCGGTACGAAATCCAGCGACGCGGAATTCACGCAGTACCGCAGACCCGTGGGCCGCGGACCGTCCTCGAACACATGTCCGAGATGGGCGTCGCATTTGTTGCACAGGATCTCGATGCGCATCATGCCCAGGGAAATATCCTTCTTCTGCGCCACGGCTTCGCGATCCACCGGCGCCCAGTAGGCAGGCCAACCGCTGCCCGAATCGTACTTCGTCTCCGAACGGAACAACTCGGCTCGACAGCCGGCGCAGACGTAGATTCCCTCGGCTTTGTGCCTGGTGTATTTGCCGGTGAAGGGCGCCTCGGTGGCGCTGCAGCGCATTACCCGGTACTGGTCAGGGGTCAGGACACGCTGCCATTCGGCGTCCGATTTCTCGACCTTGCCGTCGTCACTCACCTTGCGATCCTCCTGGACGGGCTCACCGGCCAGCGCCGTACCCAACGACCACACCAGCACGGCCAGAGTGACCATTACGAGCAGTTTCTTCATCATGCCTGATCCTCCACGGGGACTGTCACCAGATGATAGACGGATTCGGCGGAACCGCCGCCGACGGTTCCACCGTTGTCCCCCTTACGATTCACACCGCCGGGTCGTGACCCGGTCAGTCCGCCTTGCGCAGATCCGGGAAGTTGCGGTCCAGGGTCTCGTTCCACTCGGCGACGTGGGTGGCCATGGCCTCGTCCAGCGCCGACAGGTCACCTTCGATGACGATGGACTCGATGGTATCGCCGCCGGCCACGGCATCCACCACGGCCTGGTCCTCGGCGCCGCAGACCTTGCCGAAGACGGTGTGCTTGCCGTCCAGCCAGTCCGTCGGCACGTGGGTAATGAAGAACTGGCTGCCGTTGGTGCCGGGACCCGAGTTGGCCATGGACAGTACGCCCGGGCCTTCGTGGCCCAATTCCGCGCAGCACTCGTCCTCGAAGCGGTAGCCCGGTCCGCCGGTGCCCGTGCCCTCGGGGCAGCCGCCCTGGACCATGAAGTCGGGAATCACCCGGTGGAAGGTCAGGCCGTCGTAGAAACCGCGGCGCGACAGGTTGGCGAAGTTGGCCACGGTCAACGGAGCCTGGTCGGTATGCAGATCGATATTGATGGTGCCTTTGCTGGTCTTCAGGACGGCTCTGGTATGGGCCACGGGACTCTCCTTGGCATATCGGGAAAGGGCGTCAGTTGTTTGTCCCCGCCAATCTAGCAGCAAAAACCTCCCGGTCCAGTCTTCTCATGAGTTGTGCCATGGCGCCCCTCTCGGCTACCATGCCTCCAGGTCCCAACCAAGGAGCACCCATGAACGCCTCGCACGCGAGCAAGACCTTCCTGCTGCTGGTGGTGATTGCCATCACGGCCGTCTTCCTGTCCATGATCCGGCCCTTCATCATGGCCGTGCTGCTGGCGGGGATCTTCGCGTCGCTGGCCGGACCCGTCTATCGGCGCTTCATGTGCTGGTTCGGTGATCGCGCCCCCCTGGCATCCATCGCCACCCTGCTGGTGATCGTGCTGCTGATCATCCTGCCGTTGGGATCGCTGGTGGGCATCGTCACCACCCAGGCGGTGGGAGTGGCCAACGCCGTGGCGCCCTGGGTACAACAGAAACTGGCCAATCCCGACGAGGTGGTGGTCTGGTTGCAGCAGCAGCCCTATTACGACCGCATCGCCCCCTACGA
This sequence comes from bacterium, assembly GCA_003646045.1. The sequence goes on along the minus strand of QNDV01000309.1, from coordinate 2,124 downwards.
GGACGACATCCTCCTGCGACTGGGCGAGATAGTGACCCAGCTGAGCCGCTTCCTGGTGAGCAACCTGTCCCAGGCCACCAGCGGTACGGTGCAGTTCTTCTTCATGCTCTTCATCATGCTGTACGCCATGTACTTCTTCCTGATCAGCGGTGGCCGGCTGATGGACCGCATCCTCTACTACATACCCCTGGCGGACAAGGACGAGCGGCGCCTGCTGGACAAATTCAGCTCCGTGACCCGGGCCACCATCAGGGGCACGGCGGTGATCGGCGGCCTGCAGGGGGGCCTGGCGGGGGTGGCCTTCTTCGTGGTGGGTATTCCCAGCGCCCTGTTCTGGGCGGTGATCATGATGGTGCTGTCCATCATTCCCGGTATCGGCACGGCCCTGGTCTGGGTACCGGCGGCGGCCATTCTCGCCGCGGGCGGCGCCTGGGGCAAGGCCATCGGATTGACCATCTTCTGCGGCGGCATCGTGGGCAGCATCGACAACGTCCTGCGGCCGCGCCTGGTGGGCAGGGACACCGAGATGCCCGACCTGCTGATCCTGCTCAGCACCCTGGGCGGGATCTCCCTGTTCGGGATCCTGGGCTTCATCATCGGGCCCATCGTGGCGGCGCTGTTCGTGACGGTGTGGGAGATCTACGGGGTGGTGTTCAGGGATGTGTTGCCGCCGGGGAGGTATGCGCCGGAGGTGCCGATGGAAGATCCGGACGTCGATTCGACCTGATAACTGAGCCGTCCCGGTCCCCGGGGACCACTAACCGCTTGTCCCCAAGCGGATCCAGCGGGTTTGACCCCGGCCCCCGAACTTGCACCCGGCGGACCCGATCCCTATTTTTCAATTCTGACCGCGACCGCATACCCGACACGCGTTCGCCCGCTTCAATATTCGGCGTCCGGTCGACCCGGAGGCATTATGGGCTCATCGAGCCGCATTATCGCACCGCTGTGCCTGTGCCTTGTCCTCGCTCTGCTCGCGCCGACCTGGATCGCCGCTGTCGTCCACGCCGAACCCCCGCCCGAACTGCGCGATGACGACCGTGACCGCCCCGACGGCATCCACGTCCTGGACGGATCCTACGTCATCAATGCCGGCCGCCTGCACCTGAACGTGACCAACCACGGACTCATCGGTTCCCACTACAGCGCCTTCCTGCCCTACTCCACCGCTCCGTCGGCCCAATGGCCAGGGGGCACGGGTGACGAGTACCTTTTCGGGGCCGGGCTGTGGATCGGCGCCAAACTGGGCGGCCAGATCTCCGTGACCACGGGACAACCGGAGCGCGAGTTGCGTCCCGGCGACGACATCACCGACACCATCTACGAGTCGCGGCGGAAACAGATCATGCGCCCCGAGTACCACGCTGAGCGCAGCGGCCACCGTCTGCCCGATGCCACGGCGGACGACGACGGCGACGGCAGTACGGACGAGGACTGGCTCAACGGTCGGGATGACGACGGGGATGGCCTGATAGACGAGGACTACGGCCAGATCGGCGACCAGATGATGACCTGCACCATGTGGGACGACACGCGCCTGGCCCGGGAACTGTACAGCGCCCACAAGCCCCTGGGAGTCCGGGTCACCCAGCGCATCGCCGCCTGGTCGGATGAAGCCTACGCGGACATCATCGCCCTCGATTTCGAGATCAAGAACGAGAACTTCACCGACCTGAACGACATGTACGTGGGCTTCTACGTGGACTGCGATATCCAGAACCGGTCCGAAGCCGCCACCCAGCCGGATGACCTGACAGGGTACTTCGATGGTGTCGTGCGGGACGACTGGGATCTCTTCCACCGCATGCAGGTGGGGTGGATGAGCGATGCCAATCCCGTCGACCCGCTGCCCGGGGTGCTGGGCGTGGTCATGCTGGACCACAACACGGACTTCAGCCAACTCTCCGCGCCCCATATCACGGGCGTCCGTACGTACCAGCGTTTCACTACCGGTGCCACCGTCTACCAGGGCGGTGAGCCCATCAGTGACGCCGACCGCTACGCCGTCATGTCCCGCACGCGACCGGACCGGGATGCCCGACCTGACAAGCCGGACGATTACCGGTTCCTGATTTCCAGTGGGCCCTTTCCCACGGTCCTGCCGGGACGCACCGTCAACTACCG